>NZ_JBPYCR010000022.1:0-48539 GCF_051846915.1 Virgibacillus sp. W0181 | reverse complement strand
GAGGCTGCTGAAAAAGTTGGCTTTATTTAAAAAATAAAAAGGTGTAAGAAAAAAGGAGTAAATTTTCATGATTATGATCAGAAAATACTTCTTTTTTTCTATTTCACAGGTGTTTTATTCACCTATTTTTGATTTATTAACTTGGTGATCCTTTTCATATTAGCCACGAATACGGTGGCGGCTCCTTGAATTTTCATGCCAATCAGACCCGAGGAATTGGCTTTTACATACCCGTGTCTGTGTTTTAATTCGCTGTTTTTAGCTTCAATTTTATAACGCTCTTTCGCTAATCGTTTGAATGCTTCTGTTTCTTGGAATGCCTCCTGAGCAATATGTTCAGTCGATTTAATTGTTACCGAATAGGTTTTTGTTTTTGCTCCATTTTTGTAACAACCATCACGCAGTGGACATACCTTACACTTTTCTACATCAAAATAATATTTTAACTGCGTATTTTTTGATGAATCATCTTTTCTTTTTTTGACTGATTTTTTTACCGCTAAATGCCCTGCTGGGCATACATACATATTTGCGTCTTTATTAAATTCGAATTCCTTTCCTCTTTCACGCTTTCCATTCGTAATAACAGGGTGTAAGCGGGAAATAAATTGTTTTTCTCTTTTTTTCATATATTTTAGATTATCTTTACCCGAATAGGCAGTATCTCCAATCACCGTATCCACTGTCATGCCATTTTTCTCGCTAGTCTCCACTAATTCCTTTAGATATTTTGTATCACTTTTTTCACCTGAAGTAACTACCGCTGCCGTAATGATACGTTCATCGGACATTGCGATATGCGTTTTATAACCTAAAAATGAATAATCAGTCGCTTTATAGCCTTTTCGAGCATCGGGATCTCCACCGTAATTCGCTTCTTCTTGAATATCATCTATGATTTCCTTTACCATATTGATTTTTTCTTTAACGACCGGCAATTGTTTTAATGGTTCCTCTTTTTCTATGACATCGATTACGGTATTCGTATACGCCAGTTCCTCTTCCAGCGAATTAGTAGTTGGCTTGGCTGGGAACTTTCCTTTAATGGATGCCTGGTGTTTATAGACCGTCTTACGCAATAATTTAGATTTTTCTTGGACATATTCTTTAGCCATTTTCGCATGGAAACGGGATGTCGTATGCGTGGCGTCTACAATAATCGTATTACTCGCCAACACCTCATGTTGCAGGGCTAACTCAACCGTCTTATCCACAAGCAGATCCATTAAGTTTTTATCCTTCAAACGTAGTCTGCGGAATTTGGTTAGAGAGCTTGAGTGGATGACAGAAGCTTCCGGAACGAGATCCAAAAAATATTTAAAAGACAAGTCATACCTAGCGCGCTCTACTAAGTCTGCATCCGACAAATCATAGATTTGTTTCAGAAGAAGATACTTAAACATTCGAACAGGCGGCTCGGCATTTCTTCCATTATCTAAACAGTATTTGTCTTTTAGCTCCTCTTCAATAAAGCTGAAATCCACTAACTCTTTCATTTGACGAAGGAAGTTATCTTTCGGAATCAACATATCGTAAAGTTCGTCGTGTGCGCTTAATGGTAATGACGGTTGTCGTTCTAACATTGGAAATCCCCACTTTTAAATATAATAAGTCTATTATAAACTAACTTTCCGGATTGTGAGCTATTTTATAAGGACTTTTTCAGCAGCCTCCTCTTTCCTCCCGCAGGAGTCTCGCATATTCCATTCGCTAGTGTCCTCCATCACACCTAATTTTCCACACGATAATTCAAATGCCCTTCATTTCATTTACAACAACTCAAATACGCCGGCTGCTCCCATTCCACCACCGATACACATCGTTACAACTCCAAATTGTACCTGGCGACGCTTCATTTCATGAATTAGACTTAATGTTAATTTCGTTCCGGTGCACCCAAGCGGATGGCCAAGTGCAATAGCGCCGCCATTAACATTAACAATTTCCGGATCGATATCAAGTGCCTGAATTACCCGAACTGCTTGAGAGGCAAAAGCTTCGTTCAACTCAAATAGACCAATATCTGATTGTTGTAAGCCAGCCAGCTTCACTGCTTTCGGAATTGCTTCAACTGGGCCGACTCCCATAATTTCCGGTTCTACCCCGGCAACTGCAAACGAACGGAATTTTACAATTGGGGTCAGTCCTTCTGCCTTTGCTTTTTCCCGCTCCATCACAAGTACAGATGCAGCTCCATCACTCATTTGAGAAGAATTCCCTGCGGTCACAGTCCCTGTTACCGCAAATGCAGGCCGAAGAGTTGCCAGTATGTCAGCTGTCGTATCCGGACGCACTCCTTCATCTTGGTCAAATTGAAATGACGCTTCTTCAATTTTATTGTTTTCTCCCACTTTGCGTTCCGTTACTTTGACAGGAACGATTTCATCTTGAAACTTTCCTTCCTTTAATGCTTTTGCCGCCCGTTTGTGACTTTCTACAGCAAATGCGTCCTGCTCGCTTCGGGATATGGAAAAGCGGTTCGCCACTTCTTCCGCCGTATGTCCCATCGCCATATAATAGCCGGGAGCATCCTGAACAAGCTTCGGATTCGGTTTAATAACATGCCCGCCCATTGGAATCAGGCTCATTGATTCCGTACCGCCGGCAATAATAGAATCACTTGCCCCAAGCATAATGCGCTCAGCAGCATAAGCGATTGTTTGGAGCCCCGATGAACAATAGCGGTTAACGGTTACGCCTGGTACGTCTTTTTCTAATCCTGCGAGACCGGCAATATTTCGGGCCATATTCATTCCCTGTTCTGCTTCAGGCATGGCACAGCCGATAATGACATCATCTATATTACCGTTATAGTTTCCGGCACGAGCTAGCGTTTCTTTAATCGTAATAGCCGCTAAATCATCCGGTCTCATGTTTGCCAAAGACCCTTTTTTTGCTTTACCAACGGCTGTTCTGGCTCCTGCAACAATAACTGCTTCTTTCAAGACAATTCCTCCTTCAGCTTAATTTCTTAACGGTTTTCCTTTCAGCAACATGTGTTGCATGCGCGCTTGCGTTTTTGGTTCCCCGATCAGGCTTAAAAACGCTTCCCTTTCCAAATCCAGCATCACTTGCTCATCGATATAAGTTCCTTCTCTAATCCGTCCTCCGGATAAGACATATGCGAGTTTTTCGGCAATTTTAATATCATGATCGGAAGCGTAACCCCCATATTGCAATGTTTTTGCCCCGAGCAACATTGCGCCATAACCAGCATCACCGACAACGGGAATTTTTTCTCTTTCTGGTGGCTTGTAATCTGCTTCTGCCAACGCGAGCACTTTCTGCTTCGCATCATGTAACAGGTGATCCGGATTCACACTAATAGAATCAGAAGGACCAAAATAACCTAAATTGAAAGCTTCCGATGCTGACGTTGACACTTTCGCCATTGCTATTTTTTCAAATACATCATTCGCTATTTTTAATCGGTCAAAAGAGATGTCCCGTGGCACACTCCGTAGCATTTTTAAGTACAGTTCTTTCGTTCCGCCCCCACCCGGGATGAGTCCGACACCGAATTCAACGAGCCCAATATACGTTTCAACGGAAGCTTGCACAGAAGCGGCAGGCAAAGTAACTTCTGCTCCTCCGCCAAGGGTCATTCCAAATGGTGCTGTAACAACTGGTTTTTCAGCATACTTTATACTCATTGCCATTTTCTGAAACTGCCTTACAACCATATCCAGTTCAAAGAAATTATCATCCTGCGCTTCCATTAACATAAGCGCAAGATTAGCTCCTACACAGAAATTCTTCCCTTGGTTACCGATAACAAGGCCTTCGTAGTTTTTGGCAACTTCCTCCAGTGCAAAATTGACCATTTGAATAACATCAAGTCCGATTGCGTTGTTCGCTGAATGAAATTCAAGGACAGCGACACCGTCTCCAATATCTATTAAACTCGCACCTGAATTTTTCTTAATAACTTGCTTCTTTTCTTTTACGAGATTCAAATGGATTTCTTTTCTATTAAACTGCTGTTCTATATACTTTCCTTCTTGGTAATAATAAACATTACCATTTTCTTTTTTGTAAAATGTTTCATTACCGTCCTCAAGGAATTTTTCCACCCAATCAGGAATCTGCTCCCCTTCTTCCTTCATTCTCCCAACTGATTGTTGAACATCAATTGCATCCCAAAGTTCAAAAGGACCTAATTGCCATCCAAATCCCCATTTCATTGCCTCATCAATTGAAACAATATCATCTGCAATATCCCCAAGTAAGTGAGCGGAATAAAGAAGCACTGATTTGAGAGTGGACCAGACAAGATCTCCGGCACGATCTCCCCTCGCCTTAATCAATGTTTTCAATTTTCGTTCCACCGTTTTTTCATTTTTAGCCATTTCCACTGCAGGAGATCGTAACTTTTTTTGCTTTTCATATTTCATTGTGTGCGGATTCAGCTCAAAAATTGTACTTCCTTCTTTATCTTTTTTCTTTATATAAAAACCTTGCCCGCTTTTAGCGCCAATCCATCCCTTTTCCAGCATGTCATTCATAAATTCCGGAATGTTAAACGTCGTTTTTTCTGGCCCTTCGACTTGATCGTGTACATTATTTGCTACATGGATAAAGGTGTCCAAGCCAACAACATCTAGCGTACGAAATGTAGCACTTTTCGGTCTCCCAATTAAGCTGCCGGTAACCGAATCCACTTCTCCAACACTATAGCCGTTTTCTATCATTTCCTTTACAGTTACGAGAAGCCCATACGTGCCAATACGATTTGCAATAAAATTGGGGGTATCTTTCGCTTCTACTACTCCTTTTCCGAGTGCATTTTCCGCAAACGCCTTCATAAAGGCTAGCACTTCCGGTTTTGTATCTTTCGTCGGAATCACTTCAAGTAATTTTAAATACCGTGGTGGATTAAAAAAATGGGTTCCTAAAAAGTGTTTTCTAAGATCTTCTGAACTTCCTTCAATCATTTTCTCTACAGAAACTCCTGATGTGTTAGTCGAAACAATTGTCCCCTTTTCTCGATACGCATCAACCTGTTTGAGCACTTGTTTCTTCACTTCTAGATTTTCGACCACGACTTCAATAATCCAATCTACTCCAGATAATTTTTCCAAATCATCGGTTAAATTTCCAACCGTCAGTAAATCCAAGTTTCGTTTGTCCGTTAAAGGAGAAGGTCTTTGTTTTAACAAAGCTTGTTTATTATTCGTTGCAATCCGATTACGAACGATACGGTCTTTCAACGTTAAACCTTTTTGTTTTTCGGATTCCGTTAATTCATCAGGGACAATATCGAACATCATGACCGGTATACCGACATTTGTTAAGTGGGCAGCAATTTGAGCGCCCATCACACCACTTCCTATTACGGCAGCTCGTTTAATGCTTTTGTTCAAGTGTTACCCTCCTGTTCGTTTTGAATGAGTATTCATTCATTATATGAGAAGCATACAGAAATTTAATACACATGTATATATTTACTATAAATTATATTCTGACTTTTCGCAATAAAATTGTTTGAATTTACAAATACATAGAGCGCTCCTCTACAACCAATGGAAATCTGTTAAAAATCTTCCAATGTAGATGTAAATCGGAATGTTTCTTATTTACAAATCGTAACCGTTACGATATAATCGCTCTACAATTTATTTATCCGGGAGGACATGATGTTCAGAAAAAAAGCACTTACCATTGGTTGTCTATTTATTTTATTATTAGTTTTTTCCAGTTGCAGCCCGACAAATTCCAATTATAAAAATGACGACCAATTAATGATATACACTTCGATCTACCCTATTCAATATGTCGCAGAGCAAGTTGCCGGTGATTTGGCTGTTGTTGAATCGATCTACCCGCCGGGAGTTGATGCCCACACATATGAACCTACATCAAAAGAAATAACTGGCATGGCTAATGGGGATATGTTCGTTTATCTTGGTGCAGGACTTGAAGGTTTTACAAATCTTGCTGCAGAAGCGTTGGAATCTAGGGATATTTCGTTTATTGAACTTGCCGAACATGAAACCTTATTTGCTGCTGCCAATAACCATGAACAAGCGAATGATCGTACAGATAATGAGCATGCGCATGATCATGGAGGAATGGATCCACATATTTGGCTTGATCCACTACGTATGGTAGAAATGGCAGCAATTATTAAGGACGAACTTATACAAATACTTCCTGATCAAGAACAAACACTGGAGGAAAACTTCTCTAAAATGAAAAAAGAGATGTTTGAACTTGATCAACAATTTAAAACAACACTAAATAATAAAACGAACAAAAAAATTATTGTCGCACATGCTGCGTATAGTTATTGGGAAGAACGCTATGACATTGAACAAATCGCCGTAAGTGGTCGTTCCTCAGGTGAGGAGCCTTCCCAGAAAGAGTTAACAACAATAGCCGAACAGGCAAAGGAAAATAACATGAAATATGTTATCTTTGAACAAACCGGCTCAGATCGTGTGACGCAGATTATTCAGCAACATATTGATGCTGAAGCCTTATACATTCATAATCTGGAAGTATTAACCGAGGACGATATAGATCATAATGAAAATTATTTAACATTAATGCGTAAAAACCTTGAAGTACTGGATCAAGCGACTGAATAAATAGAGGTGAAATAATGAGTGATTCTGTAATATCTTTAAAAGACATCCATTTTTCCTATGGACAAAAAGAAGTGTTGAATAATATAAATTTAAGCATCAAGCCCGGTGCTTTTATGGGAATGGTCGGTCCAAACGGAGGCGGGAAAACGACGCTAATCAAAATTATCTTAGGACTGCTCAAGCCTGACAGTGGCTCCATTTCCATTTTAAACGAGCCGATTGACTCTTTTAAGAACTGGAATAGGATCGGATTTGTTTCACAAAAAGCAAGCTCTTTTAATAAAGGATTCCCTGCTACTGTATATGAAGTGGTTTCGATGGGGTTAACTGCAAAAGTCGGCTACTTTAAATTCTTTTCAAAAAAAGACAAAGAAAAAGTTATGGAGGCACTTCAACTTGTTGACATGCAAGATTATGCCCACCATAACATCGGCCAGTTATCCGGTGGCCAGCAGCAGCGTGTGTTTATCGCTCGTTCATTAGTAGCTGATCCTGAATTGCTTATATTGGATGAACCGACCGTTGGTGTTGACTATGACAATGTTCGGCGATTTTACGAACTGCTTTACCGGCTCAATAAAGAAAAAAACTTAAGCTTGCTGCTCGTTACGCATGATACAGGGGCAATGACCAAGTATGTTACAGATGTAATCTGCTTAAATAAGACGTTGCACTTTCATGGAAAATCCGAAGAATATACATCGTTATCTGAGCAAGATTTGTCTAAAATTTATGGACATCCAGTACAAATTGTAGTCCACGATCATTAAAGTTGGAGGAACTCCCATGATAGCAGATTTTATCGAATTTGATTTTTTGCGAAATACATTTCTAACAGGCATTTTAATTGGAATTATTGCACCATTACTTGGAACATTTCTCGTTGTCAGAAGGTTGTCCCTTTTGGCTGATGCACTATCACACGTAACATTGTCCGGTATCGCATTTGGTTTATTACTGGAAAAAAATATCGTTGTTTCATTCATTACACCGCTATACAGCGGAATGGTGTTTTCGGTCGTCGGCTCGATTTTAATTGAAAAGTTGCGAACTGTATACAAATCGTATCAGGAACTTGGTATACCGATAATACTAACTGGGGGCGTCGGCTTAAGTGTTATTTTCATTTCCCTCGCCAACGGTTTTAATACCGATTTGTTTAACTATTTATTCGGGTCTGTTTCGGCAGTTAGTAAAGGCGATTTATTGACAATCTTAAGTATTTCGCTGTTCATTATAATTGTCATCGGTTTATTTTATAAAGAACTCGTTACTCTCTCTTTTGATGAAGAACATGCAGTCGTTTCGGGCATCCATGCAAAACGCATTCATTTTATATTCATTATTTTAACGGCACTTGTAATTGCTTCATCGATTCGTATCGTAGGTGTATTGCTCGTCTCCGCTTTAATGACGTTGCCGGTTGCGGCGGCTATGCGCTATGCAAAAAGCTTTAAACAGCTAATCTTTCTGTCCGTCATTTTTGGCGAACTCGCTGTCATTGTCGGACTCATAAGCGGATACTATTTAAGCATCCCTCCTGGCGGAACAATTGTCATGATTTCATTAGTTATCTTACTTTTATCAATCAGTATCAATCGTAAACCCTTCAGGTTGAGTGAAAAGGAGAATTCGAATGGATAAAAAAGAAGCTATTCGTCTGCTGAATAATAAGGGATATAAAACAACGAAGCGACGTAAAGATATACTGAACTATTTTGCGAATGCAGATGGTTACCGAACAGCGAAAGAATTGAACGATTATATGGAATCCATGTACGAAGGGATCAGTTTTGATACTGTTTACCGAAACTTGCACCTTTACCATGACCTGGGGATTTTGGAAGCAACTGAATTGCGTTCAGAGAAGCATTTTCGCCTAAAGTGCGGCGACCATCATCATCACCATTTTATATGCAGTGATTGTGGTAAAACCAAGAATATAAATATATGTCCCATGCATGAAGTAGAAAATCTCTTACACGATTATCTAGTAGAAGACCATAAATTTGAGATTTATGGGTTGTGTCCGGTATGTCAGAACGCGTCATGAAAATGAACGCAACGTATTATGCCGCTATCGGTGCAGGCGGAATGATCGGTGCAGCTTTACGATATGGCGTTTCATTATTATTCGATGATCAATATTCTTACTTCCCATTCGCGACCTTACTTATCAATTTAACAGGGTGCTTTCTGCTCGGTTTTATATTCCATCATCCAAATATAAAAAACAACCGGATTCCAGAGTTAGTTTACCGTGTCATAACGGTTGGCGTGATTGGATCTTTTACAACCTTTTCAACTGTGACAATTGAAATAGTTAATTTATGGGCACAAAATACAACAGCGGCGTTGGTTTATACGTTATTAAGCCTGTTCGGTGGAGTATTGATGGCTTATACCGGAGTAAAATTAGCTCAAGGAAGAAGGGTGTAATATGGGTTTCTTATTTGTCGCATGCGGAGGATTTTTCGGTAGTATCTTTCGCGTCTATTTATCATCCTCCATCCAGAGACCGTTTATCGGTACATGGATTGCTAATATTACAGGCTCTTTATTGCTCGCTGTCATCGTTCGTCTGCATTCGGATGGATACATATCAAACGCAATATGGCTCTTTTCCGGAATTGGATTTTGCGGAGCTTATACAACCTTCTCCACATTCGGCTATGAAACTATTCAATTACTTATAAAAAAACATTATTTTCATGCTGGATTATATATTGCAAGCTCGTTCAGTATTTCTCTCTTGTTCGTTTTTCTTATATTATCGTTTTAAGTGCGTGTTCAAAAAAGAGGATAAAAAGCGCAACGTCGGCTAAAAACGCGACGTCCTGTCGCAACGCCGACACTAGCACTTCCTGTGCGTCGAATATTCAAGGCGGCGCAGCTTTGAGTACCGGGCTTGTACAGGAGGTATTGACTTCTACGTTGCCCACACGACGTGGGCGGTTTTAGTAGAAGTACCTTACCTTAAATACATGAGGAACGAAAAAGCAAGCCAACGCGCTTCCACAGAATGTGGGGATTTCGACGTTCGACACAAATTTTTACGGTGGGACGAAAGCGTAGCTACAGTCCCAGGACGTGTCGATACTTAGTCGAAGTTCCCCTTGATCAAAGCGATTTTTACCGGACTTTTGAACAACCTCTATAAGCATGAAAGCTTGGGAACCTGTTTGAGGTCACCCAAGCTTATTATTTTCCATTTAACCTGCAACTTCTTTTAAAATTTGATCTTCTTTATGTTCCAGCATATTTTTGTGAACAACATGCTGAACCGAAGTATCCATTTGCTTTTTTAACTCTGTTGAATAGTCACTTTCTCCAATAACATAGATTTGTTTCCAATCGTGATTTTTAGCCATTTTGTCCATCTTTTTAGCAATACTTTTATACCAACGGTGTCTATTTGCATTGTAACGCTCTTCGAAATTATCCGTCTGAACATTACCTGAAGCTTGTCCTTGAGGAGTATGAGCTGGCTGTGGGCCTTCCATCTCCCTCCAATCATCCGTATCCAAATCAAGTTCGTAGTAAGATGTTTCCTGCACTTCGTTTAAGTGTGTTTCCATTACTTTTACTTGATTCTTTTGAACAAGAATGATGCCCGTTTCCGGAAATTGTTCTTCCAGCTGTTGTAATTGATCTAATACTGGCGTGTCCTGCCAAAACATTTTAGTCGTTAAGCGCATTTGAGGAAAATAGGAGTACCAAACATCTGACGCTGCAGTTGCAAATACGATAATTCCTCGTCGTAGATTTTTTTCATTTTCATGGACAAAATTGGTCACCTTTTCCTTGACGATTTTAAAATTTTTTAATTCGTCCTCTTTTCCGGATTCTGTTAAATACGATTCAAAATTACGCAAGCCGTTTTTAAAACTAATTCTCCATTTTCCTCCTTGTTGCTCCGGGTCGGATGGGTCCGTATTTAAATACATCGTAAATACTTTATCACTCGTATTTTCTTGATTGATTTGTTTCAATTGTTTAATCGTTTTATTTATTTCCATTAATTATGCCCCTCTCTAGAATGTTTCTTATTTTTGTTTTTCCGCTTTACGCTGTAATTAAACATCTAATAATCCACATTTAGAGTAACCGACAATGTGCTAAAATACCGAGATGGGAAAAGTTCGGTTAGATTTTTATTATTTTTATTTTTTTAACCTGATATCCGTCCATCTCTTCTATTATAAATTGATATCCTGCAAATTCGACGGAGGTACCACTGGTAGCATCAAGATTATGCGTAATCATCCACCCTCCGATAGTGTCTACTTCTGCATCCTCTATTTTTATATCCAGCATTTCGTTAACACCATCGATTAACAATTTTCCATCGACAATCAGTTCATCATTTTCAAGTTTTTCTATCATCGGTTTTTCATTTGCATCAAATTCATCTTGTATTTCACCAACAATTTCTTCAAGTATATCTTCTACTGTTACGAGCCCTGCTGTTCCCCCATACTCATCAATGACAATAGCCATATGTATCCGTTCCATTTGCATTTTAAGAAGAACCTGTTTAATTGGCGTTGCTTCGGAAACATGCATAATCGGGCGAATATATGGTTTTACTGTCTGCTCATCTCTTGATAAGTGCTCTGTTAAAATATTTTTTATATTTACGAGCCCGATAATATGATCTTTATCTCCTTCAGCAACTGGGTATCTTGTAAATTGATCTTTTCGGATTACTTCGATATTTTCCTCCCACGAATCTTCTATAAAAAAACAGATCATTTCCGTTCGCGGAATCATTATCTCTTTCGTCAACCGATCATCAAACTCAAAAATATTATTTACATACGTCATTTCTGATTGATTAATTTCACCACTTTTATAGCTTTCTGAAAGAATTAGACGCAATTCTTCTTCCGTGTGAGCTACTTCATGTTCTTTTACCGGACGAAATCCGAATAAACGGATGAACAATCTTGCGGAACCATTTAGAAGCCAAATAAATGGATACATGATCTTATAAAAGAGTATAAGCGGTTTTGCCAGCAATAACGTAGTAGCTTCTGCTTTTTGAATGGCAATTGTTTTCGGTGCAAGTTCGCCGACAACGACATGCAAAAATGTAATGATAGCAAAAGCGATGGATACGGATAATATTGGTATGATCGCTTCACTGACATGTAACGTTTCAAATAACGGGGTTAACAATCTGCCGACAGTCGGTTCTCCCAGCCAACCCAATCCTAATGCGGTAACAGTAATCCCCAATTGGCATGCAGACAAATAGCCATCAAGATTACTGAGGATCTTTTTAGCGTTCACCGCTTTTTTATTTCCTGCCTCAATTAAATGGTCAATCCGTGTTGTTCGAACTTTAACAATCGCAAATTCAGTCGCTACAAAAAATGCGGTCATTAAGATGAGTATAAGTACCATCAATAATTTAATCGTAATCATTTATTTCCTCCAATGCTGAGGAGCCCACCTCCTTAAGTAGTTATACTGAACTAATTTTTTTAGAAAAAGCAAAACATTAACAAGTACTAGTTTATATATACCAGTTATTCATACATATAATTTACCCAATTAACCAATGAATAAACAGCGCAGACTAAAGAAAAGCGCAAGCGCCCTGCCTAGAAACGTAACGACTGCGCCAGCTCAAAGCTGGTGGTTCGATGTAGCCACGCAAAGTGGCGGTTTTAATCGAACATTCCATAAACATCTTAAGATAAAGGAATCATGCCCCTGCAAAAGGGGTATGCCAACGTTGGCGCGGGAGGCCGTATTTAGTTGGCCCTCATTTGTCTTACCGAATCGATGATGACTTTCACCCAAGGGCATAAGGGCGACTAAGTCTCTGGCTAAAGCCATCGGCAAGTCTTCTTTATCGCAAGGCGCTGCAGGAAGTCGCCTAGTTTCTGGGCTAGCAGGCTTAGAACGCCACGTCCTGTGGCTCCGCCTGCACTAGAACATCCTGTACGTCGAAGCTAGACAGCTATGCACAAAATTATATACATTCTTATCTTGTAAAAAAGGCAAAAGGCTAACCCTGATAAATCTCAGGATTAGCCTCATTTGTTTTTAATTAAAAGTATTTTGCCGGATTTTGCAGTGCGCCATTTACATATACTTCGAAGTGTAAATGGATTCCGGTAGATCTTCCGGTTCTACCCATGATACCAATCTTTGTTCCTCTTGAAACACTTTGCCCGGCACTTACATTAATTGATGACAAGTGTGCATACACTGTTTTCATTCCATTATTATGGTTAATAACGACTTTATTTCCATAAGCACCAGAGTGGCCTGCAGATGCAACCGTACCACCATCTGCCGCAAATATTGGTGGGCTTGTACTACGGTCTGTTCGCGCAATATCCATTCCTTTATGCATTCTGCCTCCACGAGTGCCCATATGACTTGATATGTATCCGCCTTGTGTAGGCCAACCGAGTGCTCCGCCGCCCGTTACTGAACGGTCGGGTGCAGATGCCTTGCTCGATCCACCAGACCCTTTAGATGCCGTAGTAGTTTTTGCAGGTTGCATACTTGCATAGATTTCCGATTCTAATGCAGCAAGCTTTTTATCTTTAACTTGTAATTTAGATTTCAATTGTTTTAACTCTTTTTCTTTTCCTTTTAACTCTTTCTTCCTTTGTTCATTTGCTTCTTTTTGTTCTAAAATTAATTGTTCCATCTCTTTTAATTCTTCTTTAAGATCGTTTAGCTCAGATAATTTCTGCTCAACTTCTGCTTTATCTGCTTCTTGTTGTTCAATCAATTCCGCATCCGAATCTGCAATCTTTGAGACGGCACTTACACGACTGATAAACTCACCGAAGCTGCTTGATCCTAAAATTACATCCAGGTACGCAATGTTTCCACCGCTTCTCTGATACGACTTTGCCCGCTCTTTCAAAATATCAAATCGCTCTTCAATGGCATCTTCTAGCACATCAATTTCTTTATTTAACTCGTCCATTTCTGATTGTACGTCTTCCGTTGCTTCCTGATTGGCTTGTAAAGAGGCTTCAGACTGTTTGATTTCTTCATTTATTTCTTTTAGGTCAATTAGCACATCAGCAATTTTCGATTCAGCATCAGTCAGGTTTTCTTTAATTTCCGAGCGTTCGTCTTTAATTTCCTTTAAATCACCCGCTGCATGAATCGTGTCCGTAAAAAACACACCGCTAAGTCCGACTACGGTAACCGTAGCCATCGCCATTATTGTTTTTTTCATTTTTATTTCCCGCTCCCCTGCTTAAAAATTATCTCTATATGTTGCAAGTGCTTTTTCGATCCGTTAAATTCTCGTATATTATGTAAGCAAACTTTCTAAATATGAATGTTCAACAAAGCTTCTATGTAATCTATTAAATTTCTCTATTAAATTTTCAATATATGAAGTATAACATTTGAAAATGACATGCGTATTTTAATAATGTTACAATTGTATTTCAAATAGGACTTTTTCTCTTACTATTTTACATTTTTTTCTAAAACATCCTTGAAATCGAACGAATTTTTGGTCATTTTGAAGTGAATAATGACCCGATTAGCCTATTCTTGCGTTTCTCTAAGCCATATTTTACAACAATATACGGTACAAAAGGCGACCAAATCGGCTTACCGATGAAATGAAAGACGAACACTGTTATAATAAGTATGTTAAACAAGGTTGTAATCAACCATTCACATTATAAACCCATTACATTGGGGATTTAGGAGAAGTAAGTAATGAAACGATTTCCATTTGCGGGTACCCGCGTTGTCAAAACAGGTGTAGCCATTTTTTTAACTGCTTTTATTTGTGAACTGTTGAATTGGCCGCCGGTATTTGCAGTTATTACCGCAATTGTTACACTTGAACCAACTGTTTCTGATTCAATAAAAAAAGGCATCATCCGTTTTCCAGCATCAGCAATTGGTTCGGCATACGCCGTACTTTTTATTGCATTATTTGGGAATTCTCCACTTACATACACACTTGCTGCCGTATTTACAATTGTCACTTGCTTTAAATTAAAATTACATGCCGGACTTCTCGTAGCAACACTTACGTCTGTTGCAATGGTGGAGGTTATTCATGGCAATTACTTGTTATCCTTTTTCATTCGACTGGGGACAACGACAACCGGTTTAGTCGTTTCCACTTTTGTCAATCTGCTTATTCTTCCACCTGATTACACGAAAGAAATTAATGAAAATATACATAAAATCTGCGAATCCATGGGAAATTCTATACAACGTGTTTTTATACATAAGCTAGAGTATAAGGATAAAAACGAGGAAAGATTAAATCTGATGGTCAATGAACTGGACAAAAAAATACACCGGACAGAGACCTTGATCCGGTTTCAGAAAGATGAGGCTAAATTGCATCCATTTGTTGGAAGCAAGGAAGCTGAATTTAATAAGATGCAGGAAAAAATCAAGCATTTGCGATTTATGCATTATCATCTATCAAATCTATTAAATACACCATTAACTGAAATATCTTTTTCCGAAAAAGGGCATACCATAATTTCAACTGCCGTTCAAAAACTATCGTTCAGCATGAAAAGACATACAAACTATGAATCAGAAACGCATCTTGAACAGTTGAAAATGCTAATGAACTTATTTTCACATGATGATGACATGACTTCAAATAATATTTATACGGAAACACTTTTACCGCCTAAATTAATTTTGCTTTATGAATTACTGTCTTTATACAACCTTGTCAGTCATTTTTACGATGATCATATCGCCGCAACTAAATAATCATTATTACATGGCCAGGTTAGCGCAAAAGTTGATCTGCCAGCAGTTGATAGGAAAGAAACTTCATCATTTCGTCATGTATAATCGATACGACCATAATTTCATCTGCTTTATATTGAGTTTTTATCTGATGAAGCCTTTTCTTTACTTCAACCGGATTTCCAATTATGCTGTTTTGTTTTATTTTACGCACCTTTTCTTCTGCTTCCGGTGAAAGTGGGTATGCCTTCGCTTCTTTGACTGAAGGTACGCCTGCTGCACTCTCACCCGTATCCTGCTTCACTGCCCAAACGATGTTACTCATCGCAAGATCGTTCGCTTCCTCCGTTGTTTCCGCACAAATAACAGATACAGCTACGATTACGTATGGGGCTTTTTGATGCCTTTTTTCTGTAAATGATTGACGGTACTTTTCGACAATCTCCGGCCCATTTCCTCCTGACATAAAATGTCCAAATGCATACGCCATGCCCTTTTCAGCAGCTAAAGCGGCACTTTTTTCACTCGTTCCTAATAACCAAACCTGTGGTGGCTCTTGAGGGATAGGGGTAGGAGTTATTTTTGAATATAAATGATCTTTCGGAAACGTGCTCTTTAGGAATTGTAATAGTTCGTCAACGCTATTTGGAAAAAGTCGTACTTGCTCTAAGTAATTATCTGAAAGCGCCATGGACACTTCAGCAGATCCACCCGGTGCTCGTCCAAGTCCCAAATCAATTCTGTTTGGAAACATTGTCGCAAGGAGATTGTATGTTTCTGCCACGCGAAACGGTTTATAATATGGAATTAGAACAGCTCCTGCTCCAATTCGTATCCTGCTTGTTTGCGCGCCAATAATACCAAGCATGACATCCGGGTTAGGGCACGCAAGACCGAATAAATCATGATGTTCCGCAATCCAAAAGCGTGTATAACCAAGCCTTTCACCGAGCTGTGCTAACTTTACAGAGGACTGTAATGCGTCATAAGCTGTTTTTCCGGTCGAAATAGGTGCTTGATCCAATATGCTTAACTTCATTATTATCCCTCGCTTTTATTTCTAAGATGAAAATGTCACTCAAGATTCCATTAATTCATGCTTGAAAGCATAAATAACCGCTTGTGTCCGGTCCTTCACTTCCAGTTTTCCCAAAATATTGCTTACATGTACTTTAACTGTTTTCTGGGCAATAAATAATTGTTCAGCTATATCTTTATTGTTATTTCCTTCTGCTATTAATAGTAATATTTCCATTTCACGTTCTGTTAATGTATCGTGCAGATGACGCTCTTGTTGTTTACGCATTTTCGTCATAATTTTCCCAGTGACTTCCGGCTCAAGAATCGATTGACCATCATATGTAGATCGGATAGCCTCGGCAATATCGCTAGCTTTTGATGTTTTCAGCATATAGCTCGTCGCACCTGCTTCAAGTGCCGGATATACTTTTTCATCATCAATAAAACTTGTCACAATAATAATCTTTGCTTCTGGCCATGATGCAATAATTTGTTTCGTCGCCTCAATTCCATCCATTTCAATCATTACGAGATCCATTAATATAATATCCGGCTTGAGCACTAATGCTTTTTCTACCGCTTCTCCTCCATCACTTGCTTCAGCGATGACTTCAATATCCGGCTGGGAAGAAAGGTATGCGGACACACCAATTCGTACCATCTCATGATCATCAGCAAATAACACTTTAATCATTATGTTCATCCCCACTCTTTACTTTTGGTATTTTTACTTCGATTCGTGTCCCTTGATTCGGTAAACTTATTGCTTTAAAGTTCCCTCCAACCTCATACGTACGTTCTTGCATATTTTCCAATCCATAAGAGCTTGTACGAACAGCTTCCATATCAAATCCAACCCCATTATCGACGATACGTAAAATAATCATTCCATCCCGTTCGATTAGCATCACTTCAAGTGATGTCGCCTGTGCATGCCGGAGTGTATTGGAAATGGATTCTTGAACAATTCGAAATAAATGGTCCTCAATCCCCATATCAATGGGGAAGGTTTCCAGTTTAGATTGTACTTCCATCGGTACTTTTTCCAACAATTCGTTTAATAACTCCGCTATCCCTTCTTGTAACGACTTACCTTTTAGAGCTGCAGGCCTTAAGTGAAGCAACAATGCACGCATTTCCAATTGGGATTGGTGAATCATTTTTTCCACCATGGATAACTGATTTTTCAACCCATCATCTTTCATTGTATTCGCCTCATTAATGGCTGACATCATCATGGAAGCGGCGAATAATTGCTGACTGACGGAATCATGAAGCTCACGTGCTAATCGATTTCGTTCCTGAACGACAACTTCCTGCAAACTTTTTTCTCGTTCCTGTGCACGTTCCGAAGCTTGCTTTTGGGATATTTCCGTCAGTTTATTCCATTTTTCTTGTAATTGTTCGATACTTTCATTTATCTTTTCCAATTCAATGTCTTGTTCCGCCATTCCGGTAACTGTCTGACCTTTGACAAGTTCTTTTAATTGCCGATCTATTTTCCGTAAATGCTGTCGCCAATACCAACCGACCGAAATCCCGATGATTGCACCAATGGCAAGGGGGATTCCTCCAGCGAGCCAATAGTAGGATACATCAAACAGCTTCCTCGATAATAAATCAGCCCAGTCATCCGGCGGGAATGCTAGCAGCGTTGTGCCGATCATCAATAAGGCAACTAAAACACTAAATACAATACCAACAACAACATAGCGTATCATCATCTTCATATTCGCTTCACCTCAATATCACCGGACAGTAAGGAGGTAATGATTTTTACGCGCGGATTGTTGGAATTATATTTGCTCGTTTGATAGGATAGCGTTTGGTTTAAGAGTTTACGATGTTCATGATTTAAAATAGTAGCTTTACCAAATATAGAGCTATGATGAATGCTAATTTCCACTTCATACGGAACATATATAACAATATTGCCAATAAAGTGCCGGATAGAGATAACGGCTGTATCATTAGGCAGCACCGTATTGCTTAAATCGATCGTCCGGTCTCCAAAAGCACCATGGATGTTCACATCCCGCCATGAATAGGCTGAGTCGCTTGTTTTTTGATCACTAAAAAAGTTTTTATCAAATAATGGATCAATTTTATATATCGTTTCACCGGTTTCCGATTGACCTCCCGGAAGCGGTAATTCCGGTGTGATATGTTCATTTTCATTTTTGGACCTAAAATAATGCAATAGAAAAAAAACAATCCCTACTATAATAAAAAAACGAATAGCCATCATATTTAATATACTGAAGATAATACTAATAAGCCCAATCCAAAAACATACTTTTCCCCATAAATGGGAATAATTTTTCCAACCTATATAAATGAGTAACCCGGAAAATAATGCAGAAAAAATGAGGCCGCCATTAAAAAATGTAATTTCAACAACGAAAAGGATAACCCCTATTATTATAATGTTATTAATTAAATCTGTATCGATGCGCTTAAACATGTGGGACCTCCTTCTCTTACATTATACAAGCATTTCTATCATTTTTCCTTTATTATAAAAAGAAGAAAAACAGACGCGCATAACAATTGCGTCTGTATGAGTATACCATGCTTTTTACGGGGCTGGGACACAAGTGCCAACCATTAGTAGCAGGAGACAAATAATTAACTAATCTCTTCCTGTTCCTGTTTATTTTTCCTCATTTCCTTTTCAAGCCGGTCCATTTTACTATCAAATGTATTACGGTAATATGAACTGTTTACCTTGTATTCCAGATTTTCAATAAATTGTTCTAGCTCATGGAAGCGAGAATATGGTTTATCCGTTGTTTCATCAATAACCCGGTTCATCTGTCCATTCGCCCGGGCTATGTTTTCCCGGCCCATCAGCTCCATACGCCGTAAATGCATATCTTTTAATTTGTGTTTCATTTTTTCATATTTTTGTTCGACTATTTCCAGCTGTTCGATTGCTTCTTCGCGTGATGCTTTCATTCGGTCTGCACGCAGCTGATATTCTTCGTATTCTATCATTGCATAAGCATGCATTTCTTCTTCTCCGGCTTTTTGGGCAATATTTGCTTGTCTTAGTCTTTTTTCAGCTAGGTCTTGGGCTTTGAAATATTCTTTCGAAAATTCTTCTTTTAGACGGTACTGCCTTTCCACGAGCTTTCTAACCTTTTCTTTTTCCTGTTCACTTTCCCGTAAGTATTGATTTAACGCTTTGATCGGGTTTTTTTGTTCTCTGTCATCCATTAAATGATGTAGATCTGCCGAAATAGAATCTTTAATACGTGTGAATATGTTTGTCATAATAAATCTCTCCTTATTTAAGTTATTCGAGGTTGTTCGAGAAGTGCGGTAAAAATCGTTTCGATACTCGTTTTAATCCGTCTTTTCAAACATGCACTATTATTAATAATTATTAAGTTCAGCCCACTCTTTCTCGAAATTTTGAAATGGATCATGTTGTGGTGATTTTTCTTCAGATGGACTGTTTTTCCAATTTTTCATAATCAGGTATAACCCATAAATTGCCGCTAATCCTATAACGGCATAAATATTCGATAGCGCCACACTTAATACAAGCAATCCGATAATGACCCAGCCAACTTTGCCAGTAGTTGAATCGCTTTTTAAAAACTTTTTGAAGATGATATACAGCAGCCACACACTAACTCCAAGCAGAATCATCGGTCCAAGATTTGCCAACAAAATTAACAGTGCGATCAGTCCCGCAATAAATAATAGGAATTTTTTCACGGATAATGCCTCCTTCCTTGTTTCGATCTAGTTCTATGTTACTTGTAATTAAATTTTTCCGTAATGAGCCTAAGCTATATTTTCAACTAGGTCTGGAGGCGTAATTCGATTAGGTCTTTATTGTCAAACAGTGGGTTATAAAGACAAGGGGAACTTAAAAAAATTCTGGTCTGGATTAGGGGAGTATTTCTGATAATGCGGGACTTATGTGATGATGCTACCAGAAAATTTCATTTTTACTGCAAAAAAGAGCAAAAGATGTATCGAATACATCCTGTGCCCTTTTTAAATATTTTAACATTTATTCATTTATTATTGTTCGTCTGCCTGCAAGAATCCCAACTATAAGTATAACGATCGAAAGAAATACGAGCATCAGTAATGGCGGAGTCCAGCTTCCCGTAACATCGTGCAATCCGCCAAAAACAACCGGTCCAAGTGCAGCTAGCAAATAACCAAAAGCTTGTGCCATACCTGAAAGCTCTGAGGCGTCATATCCGTCTTTGGTTCGCAAAGTAAAAAACATCATTGATAGACTGAATCCACTGCCGCATCCAATTCCCAATACGATAATGGCTATAATACTTAAACCGGGATGACCGCTTAGTAATCCTAATATCCCGAGCAAAAATGCAGTACCTGTGGCGCCTCCCAAAAAAATCTGGTTCTTTAGTTTATCCGCTATTACCGGTATAAAAAAAGTTGTTGGAATAATAGCGAATAACATTAAGGAAAGCATCCATCCTGCCTCGCTTGAAGAATAGCCATTTAATTGTAAAATATCTGCAATCCACGTCAAACACGTATAATACATAAGCGACTGTAACCCCATAAAAATCGTTACTTGCCAAGCTGTGAAAGAAGTCCACATATTTGTTTTATTTCTTGAGCTGTCTTCATCATATTTAGGCTGCTGGGCCGGTTTTTTAATTTGAGGGTACCAAATAAAAAGGGTAATAATTACTAAAACGACCCATACACCTAATGCTCCTGGCCATCCAAAACCGTTAATATTTGATAATGAAACACTCAGCCCAGATGCTAACGCTCCAAAAATATTCATGCAAACTGCATAAAGACCAGTCATTATACCAATCTTTAAAGGAAAACTCATTTTAATAAAACCAGGCAATAACACATTCCCGAAAGATATGGCTATACCTATTAAAGCAGTACCGATAAACAATGTGCTGACACCGACAATAGATCGTATAAGTATTCCTATTCCAAGGACAACTAACGATAGAATAATTGTCTTTTCCATCCCTAAACGATTCGCTATTTTCGGTGCAAAAGGAGAGAGTAATGCAAAAGCGAGAAGCGGTAATGTCGTAATCGAACCAATAACGGTATTACTTACTTCTAAGCTATCACGAATAATCGGTACTAATGAACCAATAGATGTTAAGGGAGCGCGCAGATTAGATGCAAATAATAAAATTCCAATTAATAATAAAAATCTGCCCTTTTCTCGATCCCTTATCTGCTGTGAACCTAAAGACATAGTAAATTCCTCCATTATTCATTCCATACTTTTTATTGATTTACGAACAGCTTGTTCTACTTTTCAAGTAGTTTTGTCTGTTTTGGAAATGTAACGTATCATTCATGATGAATAATGGTTGTATCCAATTTTCATTTCATGTAAATTTATTCATTTTCCATCCGTAATTGCTCATTAAGCCGTAAAGTTGAAAAGCAACTATAACGGCTAAGAGAAAGTGTATCGCAATTGATTAAGAAGCGTCAAATAAGCTACACTATTTTTAAAGTCCTAAAGCCTGGGAATAGCCGTGAATGGTAGAGGAACGCCCGTCTTTGACGGAGGAACGCTCGTTATCGGTAAAGGAACACTCATCTTTTACGGAGGAACGCTCGTCAACGGTTGAGGAACACTCGTCTTTGACGCGGGAACGCTCGTGAATGGTAAAGGAACACTCGTCAATGACTAAAAAGTGCACATCAGGCATGCACCCGACGCTTCAGCAATCACCAAAAACTTCTATTCCTTCACCCCGTCCATATTAAAAAAAGGAGATATGACATCATCACGGTGTTGTTCAATCGTTTCGATAAACTTTCCTAATGCTGGCGTGATATGATCAGCTTTTCGGTAAATAAATATAGTCGTAATATCGCTATATTTTCCAGGCAAATCATGACAACGGATCAAGCCGGTTTTTTCATAATGCTGGATTGCCGAATACGGCACATAAGCAACCCCCAAACCCGAAATAACACTGCCCAATGTCGTTTCCAGTGTACCGAGTTCCATCACTTTGGTCGGAGTAATTTGCTGATCGGTAAGCCATTCATTCAACTTTGCCCGATACCCGCACCCATCACTGAAACCGAGAATTGGCTTTTCCAATAAATCTTCCATATTAGTAGATGTTTGGTCAGAAATAAGAACAAGTTTTTCCTGAAAAACTTCCACTTCTCGCAAATCCGCATGATTCGTACTATGGTTTTTCGTAACAAAGGCGCCATCAATTTGATAATTTAAAACAGCATCCCTCAGTTCGGCCGTGACACCGGTAGAAAGGGTTAAGTCGACATCTGTATACTGCTTATTATACTTTGATAAAATAAGCGGCAATTTAATAACCGTTTCTACAGATGCGATATCCAGTTTTCCGGAAGGCGTTTTATTATTTCCTGTCACTACTTTCATTTCATTCATTAACGAAACAATTTTTTGCGCATAGATAATTGCTTTTTTTCCTTCTGGTGTTAAAGTTACTCCACGCTTATGACGGTGAAATAACGTTGTATTTAAATCAGATTCCAGCTTCCGAATTCGTGATGTAACATTGGATTGGACATAATTCAGTTTTTCAGCTGCCCCACTAATGCTCCCTGTATTCGCGACCGTTTCAAATATTAGCAGATCTTTCATATTCATATTAAAACACTCCCTTATACTCATTTTTTATTGTATCACAAATAATGATGGATGATATCATTAACAATCATTTTACATGATGATAAATATGTAGTTAAATAGAAAGTAGATAACGTTCCTTTATAATTATTTATTGGAGGAAGATCGTGATGCAAAAAAATGTTTTATGGGGTGCATTGCTTTGTTTAATCGCCAGCGCGTCGTGGGGTGCGATGTTTCCGGTTGCGAATCATGCATTTCAATATATTGACCCGTTCTGGTTTACAATTGTGCGCTATGTACCAGTAAGCCTTATTCTAATCATTGCACTCTTACTAGTGGAAGGTAAAAAAGCTTTCAAACTGGAAGGAAACGGACTCGTTTTATGGTTTTTCGGAACAATGGGATTTGTCGTATACAATTTATTAATTTTTGTTGGCCAAGATTTGCTTGGGGAGCCAGGTGTTCTTTTGGCATCTATAATGGAGGCACTTGCCCCTATTTTATCGGTATTCGTTTTGTGGATCATTCATAAAAATAGCCCAAAATGGGTTACTTTAATTTCCATTATTGGCGCATTTATCGGTGTTTTCCTTGTCGTTTCCAACGGGAATCTAGGCCTTCTGGTTGGAGAAAATCGTTTATTCCCTTTATTTTTGCTTCTACTTGCAGCTCTAGGTTGGGCGTGCTATACAATTGGAGGCGGACATTTCCCGCGTTGGTCTGTTTTAAGATACTCAACTTTAAGCTGTTTGTATGGTACTTTAACTGCTTCCATAGTCGTTATAATTGGCAGCATGATGGGGTTTATCGAAGTACCGACAATGACCGTACTATATCACGTTCGCTACGATATGCTGTTTATGATTTTTGTACCCGGGTTGATCGCACTTATTGGCTGGAATAAAGGCGTCAGTATATTAAAGCCGATCAATGCCATTCTGTTTATTAATTTTGCACCGGTCACGACATTAATTATTCAGCTTATCCAAGGCCACCGTATTACAATGTATGAATTTATTGGTGTCACTCTCGTATGCAGCATGATTATTGCCAACAATATTTATCAGCGCATGGACGCAAACAGAACGCGCTTGCCAAAAAAAAGCAGAATTGCGCTTCAATCCAGTAATTAAAAACACCCTCTACACCGGCTTGTCTAGTCGGGATAGAGGGTCTCATTATATTACTACGTGTAAAAAATCTTACCCGGGTTTAATAGTCCTTCGGGGTCCATTATCTTTTTAATGTTTTTCATTATGGATAATGCTGCTCCATGTTCTCTTTCCTGAAACTTCATTTTCCCGAGACCTACACCGTGTTCACCAGTACACGTACCCCCGACCTCGATCGCTTTCGACGTAAGTTCTTCATTGGTTTTTTCAGCTATTTCTCTCTCGCCAGGCTTCTCCGGATTGAACAAAACTATCGTATGAAAGTTCCCATCCCCGATATGACCTAAAACACCGCCTATAAGACCACTTTCATCAAGCAATTTGCGAGCAAAAACAATCAGATCTGGCAAACGGGAAATAGGTACACATACATCCGCACCTGTATCCTTCATTCCTTTTGTATGAGTATAGGCATATGATAGCTCATGCCTTGCTTTCCAAATTTCTTTTTTTTCGGATGAATCAGTTGCCACCTTCCAATTGGAACAACCAACCTCTTCCATTAGTTCTCTTGTACGTTCCATTTCTTCATCCACTGTTATATTCGTACCAGCTAATTCTAAAAACAGAGAATGGGCAACCGGAAATCGATAGTTTCCATATTTATTAACTTGTTCAATACTGTCTTGATCGACAAATTCCATTCGCATTACATCAATACCACTTTGTAAAATTAACTGCGCAGCTTCCGCACAGTCCTTAATATCGGAAAATGTACAGCTTGCAACAGCAGTTTGTTCGGGAATGCCATGCAATCGCAACGTTATTTTCGTAATGATTCCAAGCGTACCCTCTGAGCCAGTGAATAAACCGGTTAAATGATAGCCTGAAGATGACTTTTTTGCTCGGCTTCCAGTATGTATAACCGCTCCATCTGCTAAAACGACCTCTAAGTCCAATATTTGCTCCCGCATGGATCCATAACGAACGGCAGTAGTGCCACTTGCATTCGTCGCAGCCATTCCCCCGATTGTTGCTTCCGCTCCTGGATCAATTGGAAACATAAGGCCATGCCTATTGATGATCTTATTCAATGCCGTTCGTGTTATTCCCGGTTCAACGATAACCGTCATATCTTCAGGTGAGAAATCGACGACCTGATTCATTTGTTCAAAACTAATCGAGATCCCCTTTCGAAGAGGAATTGCCTGACCTTCCAATCCTGATCCAATTCCAAATGGGGTTACAGGGATTTTTTTCGAACGAGCAATTTCCATAATCGTTTCAACATCTTCGCGACATGAAGGAAAACAAACAACGTCCGGCTTGACTGGTTGATGTGGTGACTCATCATGGCTATGGCGTTCACGTACAGTTTCGTTATTACTCACTTTAGCCTTCCCGAGGCGTTCTACAAGCAGGTGATAAATCATATCTTAAGTTGCTCCTTTTCCTACTACATTTTCATTTTTTTATTTACAAAATTATATTCATAGTTTATCATTTGTGATTAAATAGTAAAGTTTGGGAATTATTCCCTCTTTAAATATTCCAATAAAAACGTAATAGAATTGCTATTTAAAAATTGATAAAGGAGGACATCCAATGAAGCATAATACACAATCTGGAGATGAAAATAATAAGTCATTAAACAGAAAAAGTTTATGGAGATTTATACTTCCTTCGTTATTCGGTGGAATCATCTTTTTATTGCCAATTTACGATGGTACGACATTTAATATTCCACTAGGTATTATTACGGAATTCTTCATTGACCTGTTAGAAAATTACTTACCTTTTATCGTTACCTATACAATGGTCATATCAACTCTATTAACATTTATATCACTCATCTTCAAACCCGCTTTTGTTATGAAATCCGAATCTTTAAAATCTATTTTTCACGTTTCCATCTTTTGGACTATTACAAGAACTGTAGGAACAGTGTTCGCTTTAATGACATTTCATCAATTTGGATGGAGTCTAGTAAACTCTGAAATCACCGGTGGAGTTATGTTCGGGTTGCTTACTACATTGATTGTTTGGTTTTTTGTTGCTTCCTTTTTAATGCCTTACTTAATTAACTTTGGAATTATGGAGTTTACCGGAACATTGCTTCGAACCGTCATTAGACCGCTATTCACATTGCCAGGACGTTCCGCAATTGATTTGCTGTCCTCCTGGATTGGTAACGTGAATGTCGGTGTTGTTCTAACACGGGAACAATATGTGAAAGGTTATTACACAGGCCGAGAGGCAGCCGCGATTGCAACCGGATTTTCTACTGTGTCATTACCATTCTGTCTCGTTATCGCTAGAGCGCTCGAAGTAGATCATTTGTTTCCTGTTTTTTATTTAACCGTCATCATTTCCGGAATTGTCTGTGCTATTGTCATCCCAAGAATACCTCCATTATCAAAAGTTTCGGATACGTATTATACACAAAGCAGCATTCAAGAAGATGTGCCTGAGAATATTTCCAAAATGAAATGGGCGCTTCGTCAAGCTGTCAGTCGGGCGGAAAAATCCGGATCTTTAAAAGACCAAGTTAAACAAGGAAATGAAATATTTATGGGTATAGCGTTCGTATTAATACCGCAAGTGATGGCAATTGGTACGATCGCGCTTATTATAGCGGAATATACACCATTTTTTACAATTATTTCTCAGCCGATGATTCCTATTTTAAACCTTTTGCAAATTCCTGAAGCTCAAGCCGCTGCTCCTTCGACTATCGTAGGCTTTATTGACATGTTTATGCCAGCGATCTTAGCATCCGGAATTGAAACGGAAATGACCAGATTTGTAATCGGGGCTCTATCATTAGTTCAAATCATCTACTTAACAGAAATGGGTACATTACTTATTATTTCAAAAATACCGGTCCATATCGGACATTTATTCGTTATATTTATTCAAAGAACTTTAATCTCTCTGCCAATTATCGCTTTAATTGCTCATCTCATTTTTTAAGTAGCCAGCAATAAGATGTGATTGCTGCCATGCATATGGAAAAAGGCGTCTTCAACAAAGGAGAAGTGATTGATCCGCATGATTCATTCTTTAACGATTATAAGGGCGCAAATGGGTCAAGAACTGATTATCTTGAGTTGCAAATAATCTATAAGCAATAAACACCCCATGTTATAAACAGGAGCCGTTTTATAGATAAGTACTTACTTCCAGAGTACAAAATGTGAAAATACACGCAAATATGAACATCAAATTGCAACTGAATTTGGTGTTCTTTTTTTTATTGCTATAATAGTATTTATAGGGGTTTTGTTGTTGAAATTGCATATGGAATTGCATTTAAAATAACAAGTTGTAACCGTCAAGTAGTTTTGAACACTTTTTGCTCATTAATTTTGAACACTTTTAGCTTGAAAGACAGATTGACGATATTTAATCCTATGACTTGCTCCATCAAAATGTACTACTTCAGCACGGTGAAGAAGGCGATCTAAAATTGCGGTCGTGATACCCTGATCGCCTAGTAATCCTCCCCATTCTTCTGGTCCTTTATTAGATGTGAGTATGATAGAACTTCGTTCATACAGATGATTAATAAGATGAAAAAATAAATTGGCTTCGTTTTGATCCATAGCCATGTACATAAGGTCGTCTATTATAACCAGGTCAGCCTCTCTAATGCGTTTCATTTTAAGTTGTGATTTCCGTAGGAATTCTTCTGTTTTTAATAAGGGAACCAATTCACCCATAGGGATGAACGATACACGTTGGCTTTTATAAATCGCTTCTAACCCTAAACCAATAGCTATATGCGTTTTCCCCACTCCTGGCGGACCTAAAAATATTAGATTAAATGACTCCTCCAACCAATTTAGTTCTTGTAACTGCCTCAATTGTCTCTCGCTAAGTGATGGTAGTTCTTGAATGTCGAACTCACCTAGCGTTTTTTGATAAGGAAACTTCGCCCACTTTAAATGTTTTTCAATCGTTTTTTCCTCACGCCGTTTTTCTTCGTACGTAAGCAGTTCACGTAAAAATTCTTGATAGGTCCACGAATGAGACTCTGCTTTTCTTAAGAAAGTCGGTAATTCTTTTGATGTCTCTGACAGTCTTAAGTTCTGAAGCTGCCGTTGTAAACTTTCCACTGAGTATTCCAACTTATACCCCTCCTAAAATTTCAAGGTAGCTATCCAGTTCCCTTAATGATGCTTTTTCTTGGAAGACGAGGGACGTATCTGTAGTTGGAATATCGGCTAGTAAAGCTTTATCTTCATGTTCTTTCATTCTTGAAAGATGTTTTACGACATCATGAAAATCATTGGCACTCCATAAGGTTTGTTCAATACAAATATCCAAAGCTGGTTGAATAAATGGGCTAAAATCTTTTACTGCTCGTTGTACGATTTGTAGTTGGTCCCGTATATACCTGGGATACCGATTATAAACTTCCTCTAGAAATAATTGGATCTTGTGCTGATCTTCAAAAGAAGATTTTACAGTATTCATATAGGCTTTAATTCCTTTTGACCTGTCTCTGGAATGATTGGTATTCTTGATTAATTGGCCCTTTCCTTTGGAAAGGGCATGAGCAGCTATCGGTGCACCCCCCGGTGTCTTTTCGATAACAAGCTCTTCATCTGCAATTCTAATATAGACAGTATTATCACCATGCGGTTTATACGTTCCAAGTGGAACGGAATAACGGTTCGATTGATATTTAATAATATTGTCCTTATGCACAGTTCTTGTTATACTTAATCCATGGTTACTCTCGAAAGAGAGTAGGTAAGAGACTTTTCGCAAGTGTGGCTTTTCTAGGGCAAACACTTCGACGGGTCTCTTTTTTATTGTATTGTGCACTTGAAAATTTCCTTTTCTTTCGAGCCATGCCAAACATTGTTCATTCCAGGTTTCTATTTGATGAAACACGCGATTTTTAGCGAAATTTTGTTTAATGAACTTCACCACATTTTCAACTTTCCCTTTAGATTCTGGATCTGCTGCCCTGCATAAATAAACGGAAAATCCTCTCTGTCGTTTATAAGCCTGAAACTCTTCTGTATATATAATATCGCCCCCATTTTCACTTACTGTCATTAACTTATCCTGGTCATATACAATTTCTTCTGTCCTCCCCCCATAATACTCGAATGCATTTTCATGACTACGCAAAACATCACGCGTCGTAAAAGGGCGGTCTTGCCACTCGGAATATTTATAACGAGAGTGGGAAAGCACAAAGGCAATGGCATACAGCTTCTGCCACTTTCCTTCAAACGTTAGAGCTTTCATTTCACCAAAATCAACCTGCATTTGTTCACCTTTGGGTAATTCCTCCAATGCCTCATAACTCCGGAAAGTAAGTGTTTTGGGTATATGATATTTTTCACGTAATTCTCTAACATAGTTGCGGACAGTACTACCACCAACATCCGTAAAAGAACAACGTTCTTCTAACCAATCTGAAATTTGTGAAGCCGATAAATCCGGGTGCTCTTTTAACCATCCCAGAATATAATCCTGATAAGGATCTAGTTTTCTCTTTCTTTTTCTCAAAACTTCCACCCACCTACAAGCTTCTTCAAAATCTTTTTCTAAATAATCATAAACAGTTGTCCTCGATAAGTTGCACTTTCTAGCAATAGCCGCAACCTTGAACCCTTGCCTTTTTAGTTGATGCACTTGCACGATCAATTCTAATTTAAACACCTTCTCGTTCCCCCATAAGTTCAGTTATTTTTATACTAAGTTTAACTGAAATTGGGAGTATTTTGGGCTAGAAAGTGTTCAATTCTATCCAGCAAAAACTGTCCATTTTAGTTTAGCAGTTACACAAGTGTTCAAAAAATATTGAATGACTGTAATTAAGGTTTTTAATTATGTGTAATCTAATTGACAATATAAGATGCAATTTCAATGAAATTTAATGAACAATTAGTAATAATTAAACGTGCACAAAAGAAAAAGAGCTTGAGAATACCCAAGCCCTAAACTATAATTTCTTATTAAATAATCGCGCTCCCTTTCTTGAATAACACCATTAACCAAATCAATTTAAGAAGCTAAACGATATTGTAGTATTCAAGAGATACCCATATCATAAAAGTAAATATGGCAAGAATTGAAGTCAATAGAACCCACGAATAAGGTTTTTTTGGTTTCCGTATAATGTCATACATTAAGTATAATAAAAAACAAAATAGCAAAATCATAAATAATACTGTAAGCAAGGGTATTATCAAAATCACTACATAGACACCTCATTTACTACGTTAAATGATGCAATTCTGCAATACAGGGCACATATCCTTGTTCGAGAATTGCGCTCCGATTGCTTTATAATGCGCTTCTTTCGCGATATAAACGCAACGTAAGTGCATTTAACAAAATGGTAACTATGACAAGTACCGTTGAAGCAACAGCTACACCGCGCATTGTATCTGCCAGAGCAGCAAAGTCTTCAACTTTTACCAAGTAAAGGTTGTAAAAAATTTGAAAACATATTGCGATAGCGCAAACGCTAAAACTGATAATGGTAAGAGCAATCCATTTTATATTCATCTGTTTTTTACCTACCGCAAGATTAATAAAAGGTATTATCCAAGCTATTAAACCAAGCATCAAACTGCCGAGGTTAAGCCAACCAGCACCCATTATATGTCATCCCACCTTCATTTTTCTTTATAAATTTCTCCTCCATCTGGCTCGATTGACGCTCAAAGTTATTAGTTTATCGCGCCCTTTTGTGGAATTTTACCTTGTACCTAATAGCCCAATCAAAATCATCACAGCCAGTCCTAACACGATGGACATAGCACTAATAAATAACCTTTTTTCCCTATCCACATTAAATATACGTTTATAAAATGCGTCTACCATCAAAACTAATACGAAGGAAACAGGGTAAGCCATAATAAATGTCATTATCTTATTCATAATCGGAGTTGGTTCTAAGTTATTTGATGCCAAAACAAAAATTAACACGAAAACGAACAAAGAAAAAGTCCCTATAAATAGCGTGTTCAAGGGGTTTTTCCAAATACCTTCTTCCAAAAATCTAGGGTGTTTTTGAATAATGGTCTTTAAGAGTATATATATCGTCATCGTTACAATAAAGGTTGCAATAATGAAAAAGATACTATTTATACCTCGGTTATGTACAGTAAATTTATCATCAAGTAAGATAAATAAAATTGCAGATAGGATTAGCACAATTAGTAAAACAATGTTATTCCTTAGATGTTTCTTCAAATATTATACCCCCCCTCTTTTATCTATCGTTTTTCCTGTTTGTCTTAAACAAAATGGCCCGATTGTTGAATATCCTTTTTAACACTATAAATACAGTGTAACATTATGTTTTTAATTATCCGATTTAAACTTAAAAATAATGGGAATATCCATCTACATTTTAATGTGTGAGTTCGTGTGTAAATTAATATGTAATTTTATGTTCAATTATACTGTGAATTAAGATGGAAAAAGCAGTTCAATTCGGTGTACAATTTGATATTTTGTACCACTAAACTGAACTACTTATTTTATAGAACGGCTCCTGTTTTCTCGTGATATACTACACTTTTATTTCTACCAGTTTGCTTTGCTTTATATAACGCTTCATCGGCGAATTGAATGATCTCATCAGTTGTCTGTGCATGAACCGGGTTATTCGCTATACCAGCTGAAATTGTGATTGGTTTTCCACTCGGACTATTTATTGCCTCTAGTTTTATACGTAGCTTTTCAGCAATATACCATGCGTCACTTATCTCCGTTTCAGGGAGTAAAATAACAAACTCTTCCCCTCCATAGCGACAGCAAATATCCTCTTTACGTACAGCCTTTTTCATTTCTTTCGCTAAGTATTTTAAGACATCATCCCCAACCGAATGTCCATATGTATCATTCACCCGTTTAAAGTGATCAATATCGAGTAAAATAAGCGAATAGTCCATATCATTTTCTGTCCACGTTTCTAAATAATTATCCATCGTTCGCCGGTTCGCTAAGTTAGTAAGCGGGTCAGTGGCGGATTGATACATGAAATGATTAACCTTATCCTTGAAAAAATGAACGCTATTTACTAAAGCTGTCTTCAATTCAATTGCCTCATAATACCATGCTGACACTTTCGTAATTTCATCTTCTTCATTCAGGTGATTGTTTGTACTTGCCTCTGCATAGTTGGCCAATTTCTGAAGTGGGGATGCAATAAAACTGGATAATAGCAATATAATTAATATGGAAAGTATTAAATAAGGTAATGCCTTTACAATCATCTCTTTCAGCATTTCATCAGACGAAGCGAGAGCACTTTCAGTGGAACGTTGAGAAACAATCCCCCAGTTTGCTATCGGCACATGGGCATAACCAGCTAGCATATTTACATCTTTTGAATTTACAATTTGTGCAGCCCCATTTTTCTCTTGTAACACTTCTTGAACAGCTGGGTTATTTGGGACTATATCATTAATTCTCTCTCGGTCTTGATGATATATAATTCTCGCGTCATTATCCACTACATAAACGTAAGACCCGTCTTGGTAAAAATGTTGACCAAGCAAGTCGTTTAATTTGTTTTTCTCCTCTAAATAAATAGTTCCGCCGACGAGCCCAAGATAATTACCTGCCGAATCAATAATTGGATGAGATATAAAAATAATTAATCGGTCTGTTAGGGAAGTATAAGGTTTTGAAATGAGGGGCACCCTTTCCTGTAGTGCTTCTTTTCCACCTGGTGAAGTTAATTTTTCCCCCTTGAGATTTAATGCTTGTGGGGAAGTTGCTAAAATTATTCCATCCTTATCTGCTATTACAACGGAATTAAATTCATTAATTACCTTTACCCGCTCTGCTTCTTGCAAAAATTTAGTTTTTCTGTCTTCACGACCCCATTGTGTTAAAATACTATCCGCACTTCTCTCCAATGAATTCATTGTTTGGCTTAAGAACATTTCCGTTGTATCGGCTAATTTTTCCGAATATGCCTGATTCGTTTCAAGTGTCGATTCAACAAGCGCTTCCTGATTAACCCGATATCCCGAAGAAATGCTGCTGAATAGAGTTATTAAAACGGCAAGTAATGCGACAAATAATATTAAATGCCTTAATGATAGTTTCATATAATATGTAAATACTCCTTTAATATAAATATATCCATTAATATCTATTATTTCGGTAAAAAAAGAAATTTCAAGTGTATAGGAATTTGCTTTAACCTTCATAGAACAATTTGTAAAAGGTTTCATCTGTAGTTATTTAGCTATTTACTTAATTCATCTACTTCTATACGTTATCACAATTAAATGTTTTGTGGACTATTTTTTAAAAAATAGAGAAATTACTATATTACAAGAACAATTGCCTTAAATGTAATGAACTAGTGTGATCCGGCTTTGTATAGAAGGAGTTATTGATGAGGATGGCAATAATGCTATTGCGGATGCAAAAATAGTTAATAGAAGAACTAGCATAATAACTGGAAATGCGGACGATATTGTAGTTTTAACAAGATTTTGTTTTGAATATAAAAAAGCACCAACATTTAAAGTTGATGAAGAAAATAGGAGTTGAACCGCTATCCGTATCGCTAATAAATAATTTCAAATGTCACAACAAAAGCTTCAGAGAAATGAAGAGAGGAAGGGTATTTCCTCATTTCTCTTTGCTTCAACCATTTTAATAGTTTGCTAAAACAGTTTGAATGCTTTCTTCAATGATTGCAAAACCTTTTTCTAATCCTTCTTGATCAATTATCAACGGGGCCAGAAATTTAAATACTTCATCATTCGGTCCTGATGTTTCCATCACAAGACCACGGTTGAAGCATTCTTTAATAATTTCGGTAGCCGCACCGTCTAAACCACAGGCGACTCCTTGGAACATACCACGTCCACGAGCTTCTGCTTGTAATTTAGGATACTCTTTTTCTACTTTTTTCGTGAAATTAGAAAGCAATCTAGCGTTTTCTTTCACATGATTGGCTAAATCGTCATTCTCCCAATAGGATAAAGCTTCTGTCGCTGCAATGAACGCAGGATTAAATCCACGGAAGTACCGTTGTGTTCACCCGGTTCCCAAATGTCCAATTCTTCTTTGAAAAGCGTGAAAGACAGTGGCATACCATAACCACCAATTGATTTAGAGACGGTTACGATATCCGGATATATCCCTGCCGGTTCGAAACTGAAAAATGTCCCGGTACGTCCATTCCCTGCTTGGATATCATCGACAATTAACAGAATATCATATTTTTTCGCAATATGTGCGATTCCTTTAATCCACTCCATACTTGCTGCATGAATTCCACCTTCACCTTGAACCGTTTCAAAAATCATCGCAGCAGGACGTTCAACACCAGTTCCACCATCTTTGATATAGCGTTCAACCAAATCTAAAGATTTTTGCGTAGGCAAGTATCCGTCATAAGGCATAGAAACGGTGTTTGAAAGAGGAACTCCAGCACCTTGTCGCTTTCCGATGTTTCCTGTTGCTGCGAGCGATCCTAAGGTAACACCGTGAAATCCATTAGTGAAGTTCATAATGGTTGTCCGTCCAGTTACTTTACGGGCAAGCTTTAAAGCACCTTCCACTGCGTCTGTTCCTGTAGGCCCTGCAAACATTGCTTTATAATCTAAGCCTCTAGGAGCTAGTATCGTTTCATTAAATTTTTGTAAAAAATTCGCTCGGAGTTCCGTAAACATATCTAAACTATGCACGATATAATCGTTTTCAAAGTAATCAAGTAAAGCTTGCTTTATTTTGTCATTATTATGTCCATAATTTAAAACACCAGCACCAGCAAAGAAATCAATATACTCATTGCCTTCTTTATCCCATATTTTATAGCCTTTAGATTTCTGTAAGACTGCAGGAAAGTTACGGCTGTAACTTCGTACTTGTGATTCATGCTTTTTAATAATGTCCATATCTTGGTTAGAATTGTTGTTATTAAGTGCCATAGTATTTTAATACCTCCGTTAAATCATACTTAAATGATGTGTTTTAAGTTTAAAAGACCACATCAATAGGTCATCTCTGATTCGTCGTCAGGTTCTTAGGAATATTCCGCTTTATAACAGTCAAAAACAGAACAATCCTTTAGCTAAACTTTGAAGAAACATTCAACTTCTTCCCGCTAAACAGATGAGCGTCACTGTTATCTCCATTACCCATTTATTTTTCCAGATTAAAACAAACCACTTTTTTCTCGGACATAGATTCGACCGCATACTTAATTCCTTCGCGTCCAATACCGGAACCTTTACGACCACCAAAAGGCATAGAGTCGATACGATAATCGCTACTGTCGTTAATCATTACTCCGCCGACGACTAATTTATCAATGGCTTCGTGCGCTTTGTCAATATCTTGTGTAAACACTCCGGCCTGAAGACCGTAATTCACCGCATTAGCTCTTTCAATCGCCTCTTTAAAATTAGCAACAGGAAACAAGGAGACAACCGGGCCAAATGCCTCTTCGTGCACAATTTTACAATCTATCGGTACATTCGTTAATACTGTCGGGGCGTAGTATGCGCCATCGCGTTCTCCACCGCAATGTATTTCTGCCCCGCCTTCTTTCGCTTCTTCTACCCATGATTCAATGCGTTTCGCCGCATCCTCACTTATCAGTGGACCTAAATCAGTGTCTTCAGACATTTTCTCGCCCATCTTCAATTTTTTCGTTTGTTCAACGAATTTTTTGGTATAGTTTTCAAAAATATCCTCATGAACATAAATACGTTGAACCCCATTGCAGTTTTGTCCGGCAGCGGCAAATGCTCCGTCAACACTGCTTGCTACAGCGTTTTCTATTTTTGCGTCTTTTGCAACAATAACAGGGGAATTGGAACCTAATTCCATTTGTAATTTCGTAATTCCGCCTTGATCGGCTATTTGTTCCCCCGTTTCCAGACCGCCAGTAAATACAATCATTCCTATATCCGGGGAATTAACGAGAGGCTCACCTAACTCGTTTCCGCTTCCCGTAACAACGGATAGCATACTTGGAGGAAGCCCTGCTTCCAGAAGAACTTCTGCCAGATGAAGCGCACTGTACGGGGTTTTTGATGTCGGTTTAACAATAATATAGTTGCTAGCAGCTAAGGCAGGCCCTATTTTATGGGCGACAAGATTGAGCGGGTCGTTAAAAGCAGTAATAGCACCAATGATACCAACTGGGTAATACTTGTAGTACCCTTCTCTATTCTCACTTCCCGGTACTTGGTCAAAAGAAATCGTTTCTCCATTGATTCGCCTTGCCTCTTCTGCACTCATTTGTAAAATGCGTACAGTACGTCCTACTTCAGCACGAGCTTCTGTTATTGTTTTGCTCCCTTCCAACGCTATTATGTTTGCAAATGATTCACTTCTATCGTTTACCAAGTCAGCCGCTTTTTGTAAAATGTCTATCCGTCGATGAACAGGCAACATACCATTTTTTTCTTTGGCTTCTTTCGCCTTTTGAATGGCTTTTTCCATATCTTCACCTGTACTATTCGGTATTGTACCGATGACTTGATTTGTTTCCGGGTTAAATACTTCAATTTTTTCAGATTTACTTGTCCATTCTCCACCGATTAACATCTTTTCAATTAACTTTTCCATCGTCATTCCTTTATCACCTCTTCTGTATCTATTCGTAATCTTTTACAGAAACTGTTGCCTATTAATTCTGTTTCTTTTGCTTTGTTTTATTTTGTTGTTTTTTCTTAGTTTTTAAAGTGTAAGTGCCGTCCAGATACCTTAAAGCTGTTTCAGCTAAAATGGAAACGCCATAAGGGAGACAAGCTTCATCAATGTCAAAATCTGATGTATGCAAGTCCCGTTCTTTATCCCCTTCTATTTTACAGCCAAGGAAAAACATTGCTCCCGGCATTTCCTGTGTCACATAACTAAAATCTTCACTTCCCAATCCATACGGCCCTTCATAAATAGAAAAATCCGGATAAATATCTTGAATGGTTTGTTTTAACCAATCAATGACATCAGGATTATTTTGTAAAGCAGGCTCGTCATGCGTTATTTCTACGTTCGATTGCCCGCCTAAAGAATCTGCTACCGAAAATGCCTGTTTCACTTTATCCGTTAAAAAATGTTGAATCTGAGGATCGTAACTGCGTATCGTTCCTTCGATTTCTGCTTTTTCCGGAATGACGTTTGTAGAAGAGCCGCTGTGAATCTTACCGACCGTTACTACACCAGCTTTTAGCGGAGAAACCCGTCTTGCGATAATACCATAAAGTGCTTGCATGACAGGTCCGGTCATCCAAATCGGATCCCAACTCTGTTGCGGGTAAGCTCCATGACCACTACTGCCTGTGATAGTTCCTTTAAACATATCGTTATTCGCCATACTGTATCCAGCATTTACTTGTGCTTCTCCCGCTTCCAGCCAAGGACACATATGAAGTGCGAAAGCCGCATCAGCTTCGTCTAACACTCCTTCACTTACCACATATTTCGACCCCGTATTCCCTTGATTATCAGGGTTTTCCTCAGCAGGTTGAAAAAGCAGCTTCACAGTTCCTTTTATATCATTTTGCTGAAATTTTTCTCCCAGCACATTTGCTACGCCTAACAAAATAGCAGTGTGCGCATCATGTCCGCAAGCGTGGATGACCCCCCTGTTCTGAGAGGAATAATCTTTCTTACTTTGTTCTGTGATTGGTAATGCATCCATATCAGCCCGTACTGCAATAGTCGGTCCTTCTCCTGAAGTTAGTGTACCCAAAACACCAGTTGCTCCTGCAATTCCAGTTTCTACCTTCATTCCTTCAATGTTATTCAATTGCTCTTCTACAAACGAAGAAGTATTATGTTCTTTAAAACTTAATTCAGGGTGTTTATGAAACCTTCTTCTCCAACTGACTAAATCATCTTTCAGTTCTTCCGCTTGTTTTGTAATTTTTTTACGTTGATCCAATTAATTCACCTCTTCTATCCTATTACCAAGGTTTCATACTGGGTAGCCAAGAAGTATAAACTTCCCATTTCTACTTCATTTTTTTTATCTTAATTTTCAATAAGTCAGCTATAATATGCATTAGATGTTTTCCTGTACCATACAAATATCGTTTATTTACTCACTGATGGCTGTTCCCATATAGGGGTAGACTCAAACGTTAAGCGCCATTAAAACAAATGACGATCGTTTAATTATCATGGATGGGACAACTATGAACGAGCTAAAGCCATGGAAGTAGCAACAAAAAAGAAAACGTGCTGCATAGATTTTTAAAAATGGAAAGTACAGTAACGATATGTTAAGACAAAAAATACCCTTTTTTAATTAAATTCTTGATGTTTAACTATAAACACAAAAAACCACCAACATTTAAAGTTGATGGAGATGGCGGGGGTTGAACTTCTTTTTCTGAGAATGCTGTTACAGCAGTGTTTTAAAGAGGTTTCAACCGTCATTATAAATTTTGACTTCGGTTTTGACTACGTTTGATAACGTTGTGGTGATTTAACCACTTAGCCGCCAACTCATTTCCAACAATAATAACAGGGCGTTGTTTGATTTGATGCGCCTTTAAAACTAACATCTGCCAACCAAACCTCGCCCTGCTTCAGGTTATTGCTCATTATATATGTCATCCTCCTCATTATCCCACCAGGAGTAGTTTTCCCCTAACAAAATTACATCGGGAGTCATATATTTTTCCTTTATTTTATCAAGTACCTTTTGTCTTTCTTGTTCACTCAACATATCAATTTCTTTTATAATTTTTTCAGGAATAGACATACGTCACACCTCCATTATGCTGTATCCTTATTATACATTATTATCTTAGTAACATAAATGCTCATACATTTTTAACTTAAGTAGCTTATCAAAAATATTTGTTATAAAAGTCATACCTTAATTTACTACTAAGATGGGCATAAATTCTTGTCATTTCACTCTTTTCATGACCAAGCAGGCTTTGGATCACTTCCAAAGGCGCACCATCATCAACCATGTGTGTAGCATAACTATGCCGTAATTGGTGTGGATGAATTGCCTTGTTAATTCCGGCACGATTTGAAATGCGCTTAACAACGATAAAAGAAGTGCAAGATCGAGTAGGCCACACAAATATTAAAACAACGATGGACATTTACACGCACCTTACTGAACAAGCAAAAGAGGAAGCAGTACTGAAATTTGAAAATTACCTTAATCCTAAAGGTGATTCCTGAAATAAATGACTATGGTTGTTTGATACCTAGTGTAAACAAATAAAATTACAAAAAGAAAAAACCCTCATATATCAAGGGTTTTGACACTTTTGAAAATCGTATACAATTCATATATGGAGACGGTGGGACATGCTCTTCCATGCTTTCGTCATGGCACTGACTATATCTTGAACCACTTACTTAGGTTCTTCGGCGTCTTATACGAAATGTATATTTACCTGATAACAGGCAGGATTTCGTATCCTAGTACTACCAACAAACGGGCAGCCTATAAGTCGATACACGGCTGTTGGATCACTCCACATACCGCTCGGCATTGCCGTATTGCTTACAGGTCGTTTCTTACTGAAAAGCAACTTAGGTTTCACCGATAAAGCCGAATTTTCACTTTTGTGTTGCCACAAAAGGCGACTATTTACTAATCGAACCCACGTCCAAGGATATCGACACTTAGATATCTACGCGTGTAGTTGACATATTATATTTCGCTAACCTCTAGGCCTGCCAACGGGCTACAAGGCAGCTAGTCTGATTGGTTTCAACGCTCTATCCTCAGACGGTGGATGAACGTTTATCCCGCTTCAGTGAGACTCTTTATCTGTTACACGGGAGATAACAGGAAGAGTCCTTTAGCACTGCTTATGCAGCAGCTAAAGAGTAATTGTTTTCTTTGCCAGTTATTATAGGCGTTTAACGTTTTACGAGACGTAACCTCGACGCGCAATCAAAGCTCAACCTATCCCTGTCGAATCCGTAACGTCCCCTTAAATAGAGAAACGCTCGGTAAATTGAGTATTATCATGCAGAATCGTTCATCTGACTGCAAATACTATTATAGCATATTGAAGGAAATATTCAACCGCTGGAAATAATTACAAAACTTATCGCTTAACGCTCTATGTGCAATCAATCCTACGACAGCTGTTGAGTAGAGGCTATCTATTTACTTCCTTCATTGCCCGGTCAATATCACGCTTCAATTGCTTTTGTTTTAAATCTTCCCGTTTATCATATTTCTTTTTCCCTTTTCCAAGACCGACTAAGACTTTTGCAAAGCCATTTTTAATATAAATTTTTAACGGAATAAGCGCGTATCCTTGCTGCTGAGTTACGCCAATAAGTTTATCAATTTGCTTTCGGTGTAACAGTAGTTTTCTCGAGCGGGTTGGATCGTGGTTAAACCGATTTCCTTGTTCATATGGTGAAATGTGCATGTTAACAAGCATCGCTTCCCCATTTATAATGCGAACATGCGAATCTTTTAAGTTGACCCTGCCTGCACGAATGGACTTTATTTCAGTCCCTTTTAAGACAAGACCTGCTTCGTACGTGTCCTCAATGAAATAATCATGGGATGCTTTTCTGTTTTGTGCAAGTGGTTTGTCAAATCCTTTTGCCATCGTAAACTTCCTCCTACTACTTCGTGAACCTTATCTTATCAAAAACGAACAATTATGCCAATTATGGTGTCTAGTATAACTGAACCAAATTTTATACCATCCATTTTTCCTAAGACATTTTCCGATAATATATTCTATAACATACTCCATATAAAGGTTTCCGTCCATTTCCCTTTTCAGACTTATTCAATTATTTCCAATAAGGGGGTGTTGTGTCCTATAATAAAGAAGAGGCGTTAACATCATATAAGGAGTGAATATAATATGTCACAAAATCTATCAAAAGTACATATTAGTAAAGGCAATGAACAATTTACACCTGATAAAGATTCCACTGGTGCGCTATCACGGTGGTTGGAAACAGACAATCAACGGTTACGCGTCGTTATCTATCCAACAGGATATGAAGCAGATCATACGTGTTATGATGGACATGCCTTTTATGTAGCTGAAGGAGCTATTAAAATTAAATTGGGTGAAGAAATTTCAGAATGGAATGAAGGAGACGCATTCATTATTCCTGATGACGTACCCCATGTAGTTGTTAACCCTTTTAATAAAGATGCGAAAGTAATTGTAGCTGATCATTAATGAATTGAACGTCGCACCATTGACTTATTAGGACTTATCCATCTGAGTTTATTTAGTATAATAATCAGTGGAAACGCAACACTTAATCACATCTGTAGTAGTTTTTTTGACAAGAGAAGGACTCTCCCCATCATGTATTTGACTTGCGAAAAAACATGGTGGATGAGTACCTTCTCTTTTTAATTCGGAAAATGTTAAATTGTTATCTATTATACAAGCTCAAAATCAACTACACGTTCATCCAAGTTCACACTAATTACTCTTACTTCAACCTCTTCCCCAATTCGATAAACATTACCGGTTCTTTCCCCAATCATTGCGTAGCTTCGTTCATCGAAATGATAATAATCATCCGTCATATAGCTCACGTGGACAAGGCCTTCCACTGTGTTTTCTAATTCAACGAACAACCCGAAATTAGTAACAGAGCTGATCGCACCGGTATATTCTTCCCCGATTTTGTCCTGCATGAACTCTGCCTTTTTCAAATCATCAACTTCTCTTTCTGCATCAACAGCCGTACGTTCCCTGTCCGATGTATGTCTCGCAATTTCAGGAAGCTTGTCTTTCCATTTACTGATCGTTTTATGATCCATTTTATTTTCCAATAAATACGTACGAATTAATCGATGGACAATTAAATCCGGATACCGGCGGATTGGAGATGTGAAGTGCGTATAAAATTCCGTCGACAATCCAAAATGACCGATACTTTGCGGATCGTATTTCGCTTGCTTCATCGAGCGTAGCATAAGCTTTGAAACAATCATTTCTTCCGGCTTGTCCTTCATGTTTTCTAATACCTTTTGAAGTTCCAGCGGATGAATTTCTTCGACACGTCCCTTAATACGATAACCAAGCCCACCGAGGAAGTTAAAAAAGTGCTCTAGTTTGCCCTGGTCCGGCTCTTCATGAATTCGGTGAATAAATGGAACATCCATCCAATGAAAGTGCTCTGCAACGGTTTCGTTTGCAGCCAACATAAACTCTTCAATGAGCTTTTCTCCAACAGACCGCTCACGGATAACAATATCTTCTACTTTATTGTTTTCACCAGCAATGACTTGAGCTTCTTTAAAGTCAAAATCGATTGCTCCTCGATTAAATCGTTTTTTGCGTAAAATGGCAGCCAGTTCTTCCATCTGTTCAAACATCGGTACAAGGTTTTCATATTTAGCCCGTGTTTGTTCATCCTTATCAACTAAAATTTTATTAACATCAGTGTAAGTCATTCTTTCTGTTGTTCGTATAACACTTTCAAAAATCGAATGACCAACAATTTCGCCTGAAGCATTAATTTCCATTTCACAACCAAGCGTTAAGCGATCGACTTGCGGATTTAATGAACATATACCATTGGAAAGACGGTGTGGAATCATTGGGATTACCCGGTCCACTAAATAAACACTTGTCCCTCTTTCAAATGCTTCTTTATCCATCGGTGAATCTGCTTGCATATAATAGCTCACATCAGCAATATAAACACCTAATTTATAATTGCCGTTATCGAGCTGTTTTACAGTCACCGCGTCATCAAGGTCTTTTGCATCTGCCCCGTCAATAGTAACAATAACTTCCTCGCGCAAATCACGACGACCTTTTAGCTCTTCATCCTTAATAGTTTCCGGTACTTTCGCTGCTTGGTCCATTACTTCTTCCGGAAAATCTAGCTTTATGCCGTGTTTATAAATAATGGATACAATATCAATTCCGGGGTCATTCTTATGACCAAGGATATGGATAACTTCACCTTCTGCACTTTTTCTGCCTTCCGGATACTTCGTGATATGTACAATTACTTTATGGCCACTAATTGCGCCGCCTGTACTATTTTTCGGTATAAATACATCATTTGGAATTCGCTTATCATCTGGAATAACAAATCCGAAAGAACGATTATCTTCAAACGTTCCCACTACTTGAAGAACGGCACGCTCTAATATGCGAATAACTGTCCCCTCTGGACGACTATCATTGCCCGCTCTTCTTTCAAGTCGAACAAGCACTTTATCGTTATTCATTGCTCCATTCAAATCCGTCGGGTTAATATACACATCAGACTGCTCTTCATCATCCGGAAGTAAGAAAGCAAAACCTTTTTTATGCATTTGAATTTTACCACGAATTAAATTCATTTTTTCCGGAAGTCCAAATCTGTTTTTACGCGTACGAACAAGCTCACCCGTATCTTCAAGTTCATTTAATGATACTACTAACTCTTTAAAATCAACCGATGATTCAATTTCAAGTACTTCTTCCAATTCTGCAATGGATAAAGGGCGTGTTCCATTTTCCTTAAAAAACTGTTTTACATTTTCTTTCATCTGCTCACTCATCCTATTCACCTCTTTCAGACATTTTTCGGTACTTCGGAATATCGCGTGAAAAGTTAAAAATGATGCACAATTATAGCGATTGGAATATGCGAGACTCCAGCGGGAAGTATGAGATCGGTGAGACCCCGCAGTGCGTAGCACGAGGAGGCTCACCACTCGCCCGCTGAAAGCGAGTATATTCCAAGAGTGGGAATGTAAGAACTATATTTCTTCCACACTTTTTCCGAGTACCCCATTTTTCTATATACTACTTTACCCAATCGAGTGATTCCAAAAACTGCAATATATCTTCATGGAGTTGTTCTTTTTCTTGATCAAGTGTAATAACATGCCCGGATTCTTCATACCACTTGATCAATTTATGATCGGCTTCAACGTGATCATAAATATACGCCGCACTTTCCGGATTAATAATTTGGTCTTTACGCGCCTGTACAACCATCGTTGGTGTATAAATCAAATCAACCTGACTGTTTACATCATTAATAAATTGCCCGAGTTCTGAAAACATATTTGTAGAATTTTGAAGAAGCTCATTTACCTCATGTTCAATCGTCTTTTCGTCCTTTTGTTCCAGCTGTTTATACTGTTTAGCATAACCAGTAAATGCTTTCGTTAATTCCGTTTTGTTGTCAAAAAACATCGGAGTGCACATTGGAATAACTGCTTTTACTTGTTTATTAGCCGCGAGTTTTAATCCAAGTGCTCCCCCCATTGATAACCCTGCAATGGCAATTTCTTCATAACCTAATTTCAGTAAGTGTTCATAAGCCTCGCTTACATCCTCCCACCAATCAGCTGGTGTTGCCTCAATAATATGCTCCGGTGTTTTACCATGGCCGCGGTAAATTGGGGCATGTGATGTATAACCGTTACTCTCCAAAAATCTCCCAAGCATTCGCACATCTGCGGAATGTCCGGTAAAACCATGCAGTAACAGAACAGCTCGAGGGCCTGCCTCAAACGTAAAAGGTTCCGGTTGTTTTATTTTCATGCTGATCCACTCCTAACGACTACTATGTATACTTTGCCCATATTACATACCTTCTTAAACGTTAATAAGAAAAGCGCAAGCGCCCTGGTCAGCCTCAGGCATAGCTTAAGCAAGAAATCGTAGTGGCGGACTATGCCACGAAGAGTTATTGCTTAAGACCTCGAGGGGCTGGGCGCTTAAGCTAGACAGCAATACATAAAATTTTATATTTTTGACCATGTGAAAAGACCCTTACCACGTTTTGTGATAAGGGACCATGTAATTATATAATATATGCACTTGTAAAGGCCAATACAAAAAACAAGGTTGCCGTAACCACCGTGCCTCGATGAAGCACTAAATCCAGTCCTCTCGCTTTTTGTTTACCAAATAGTTGCTCTGCACCGCCGGAAATTGCTCCTGATAATCCTTCACTTTTACCTGATTGCAATAATATAAAAACGATCATAATAAGTGCATCAATAATCAATAACGTATTAATTATACCGCTCATGTAAACCGCCACCTCCTGTAACACCCAAATCCTCTATTCTATACTTTAGCATAGTTTTATTTTACATAGCAAGTTTTATTTGGCGTAGATTTTAGCTTTCAGTTAATTTGTTTGCTACACCGAATACAATATTACAAGATTATCTAAATCCGCCACCAAACGCACGGGAGTTTGACAGTTTAAAACTTTTAAAATGGACATAAGCCTTGATATGGCTTAATTTTTTTGTCAATTTTTCCATTTTATTCTTTCGTAATATTTCGTAACATGATATAATATAATATAAGTAATTAAAGGTGTTGCGAGGAGCGATTCGATGCGTATTAAAGTAAGCCGTTCTAAAAACTCTATATCCTATTTTGTGATTAAGGATATTTATCGGGACAATAAAAGAACATCCAAAGTGGTTGAATCCTTGGGAAATCACGAGGACATTTTAAAAAGACATCCCGGTACGGATCCCTACACTTGGGCTAAAGAATATGCCAAAAAGTTAACCCTTGAAGAAAAAGAAAATAACCACAAAATCATTGCGAAATACAATCCTAGCAAGCAAATAGGACTAGATAAACAAACGCTCTTCAATACGGGGTATCTTTTTTTACAATCGATTTATCACGAACTAAAACTGGATAAAATTTGTCAGGAAGTTTCAAAAAAATATGGATTTAACTATGATTTAAATGAGATTCTTTCGCGTCTTCTCTATTTGCGCATTCTGCATCCCACTTCTAAAAAAGGGACATTTGAACACGCAAAGGACTTATTGGAACCTGCACATTTTCAGTCGCATCAGATATACCGAGCACTCAGCGTCATCGCCGAACAATCCGATTTTATTGAGGAGAAAGTTTATAAAAATAGCTTGAATGTGATGGAGCGAAACACACAAGTTCTTTATTATGACTGTACAAACTTCTTCTTTGAGGTTGAAGAGGAGGATGATTTTAGGGAATATGGCGTTTCCAAAGAAAATCGCCCGAATCCAATCGTTCAAATGGGGTTATTTATGGATGGTTCCGGTCTTCCACTAGCTTTCAGCATGACACCCGGAAGCTCCAATGAACAACCAACATTAAAACCCTTGGAGAAACGCATTTTGAAAGACTTTAATCTTTCGAAGTTTGTCGTATGCACGGACGCCGGTCTTTCCTCGAACAAGAATCGGTTATACAATACGTATGGTGAACGCGCATTTGTCACCACACAATCGATCAAAAAGCTAAAAAAATTCCTGAAGGAATGGGCTCTAGATCCCAAAGGTTGGCGATTACCCGGGAGTAATCAAAAAGTTAATTTGGATGATATTCGCCATCTCGAAAATGATACAAGGACGTATTACAAAGAGCGACGGATAAAGGAAAATGACTTGGAACAAAAATTAATTGTCACCTATTCACCTGGTTACCAGCGGTACCAATCGTCCATTCGGGAAAAACAGATTGAACGGGCGATTAAAAAAATAGACCAACCGAGCTCACTGAATAAACCGAACCAAAATGATCCAAAAAGATTTATTAAATCCACTCATGTGACGGAAAATGGGGAGATTGCGGACAAAACCCAGGCGGTTTTGAATCAAGAACAAATTGATAAAGAATCCATGTATGATGGATTTTATGCAGTATGTACCAATCTGGACTCACCAATTGAAGAAATAATTAAAATTAACCAAGGAAGATGGGAAATTGAGGAAACGTTCCGGATATTAAAAAGTGAATTTCAAGCACGGCCTGTATATTTACAAAGAGAAACTAGAATTAAAGCACACTTTTTAACATGCTTTTTATCCTTATTGATGTACCGCATTTTGGAGAAAAAATTGGATGAACGTTTTACCTGCCCTGATTTAGTCAGCACATTGAGGAACATGACCATGCGCGAATTGGATGGAGAAGGATACATACCAACTTTTACTCGAACAAAAATCACGGATGCATTGCATGATGCATTTGGCTTTAGGACTGATTTTGAGATCGTTACCCAAAAAAATATGAAAAAAATTTTTAAGCAAACCAAAAAAGGAAAATAGTACGCAGTTTTAGCCATTTAAAAAACCGCCATAAACACTGTACAATCAGCATTTATGGCGGTTTCAGGTGTCAAAGATGAGATTTTACATAGCAAGTTTTATTTGGCGTAGATTTTAGCTTTCAGTTAATTTGTTTGCTACACCGAATACAATATTACAAGATTATCTAAATCCGCCACCAAACGCACTCTTAATATCATGAATGGCAACAAAAGCATTTTCGTCTACTTTTTCCACAAGACGTTGCAATCGCACCATTTCTTGTCTATCCACCACAGCATACAATACTTTTTTATCAAGCTTTGTATACCCACCTTCTGCAGGAAAGACAGTTACTCCTCGTTTAAAATATTTATTAATACTTGCCAGTACTTCATCGGCATCTTCCGAAATAATCGTAACCGCCTTTCGGACGTTCAAGCCGTCAACCAAATAATCTATTACTTTTGAAGTGACATAAACGGAAATAAGCGTGAGCAGTGTCTTTTCCAGTCCGATAACAAATGAACCACCAGCGATAACGAGTACATCCATGAGCAATACCCCTTGGGACATGCTCCAACCAAATTTTTTCTTTAAAATAAGTGCAATGATCGTTGTACCACCCGACGTCGAACCAGTTCGAAATATAACCCCTAGGCCGATTCCTATTAAAAGCCCGGCATACAATGGTGCAAGTAGCGAGTCAGTTGATAACGGAGCTCCCCAACCTTCAGTCAGCCATATGAAAAAAGAGGATAAAATAATAACACTAATTGTATAAACCATTTCCGATCGCTGAAGCAATTTAAAACCGATCGCAACTAGTATCGCATTTAATATAAAGTTAATGATACCGGGAGACCAGCCGAACAAATAGTAAAGTATAATCGTTATACCGATCATACCACCCTCTGCCAATCCATTCGGAATAGCAAAATAGTTAATTCCGATGGCAAAAATAAAAGAACCAATTGTAATTAGAATCATTTTTTTAAATACATTTTCCATAAGCAAACCCCTATATCCAAATCTGTATTCATTATTTTGAACAATAATTTATACTTTATGACCTAACGACCAAGTATAACCATCATCTACTATATCACGTTTTACTCATTTGCATCATTATTTTTCACGATCATTTAGAAAAGCGCAAGCACCTTGCTCACCCCCGACAAGCTTAAGCAAGAAATCACAGTGGTGGTTTTTGCCACAGGGAATTCTTGCTTAAGACCTCGAGGGGGTAGGCGCTAGAGCTAGACACCTACGCGCAAAAATTATACTCCCTCTATATACTAACTTGTTCGCCTGTTTTCTTTGTTTTTCTTAGAATTTCATTTTATTTATGATTTATCAATAACATTTTAAATGGTATAGGAACGAAATTTAATGTAGAAGGGTGCACTTAATAAGCCATCCTTCTCTTTTTGAAAAAAATGGATATTAGTTGTTATAATCGCACCTTTCATTCCCACAATACTCATGGCGACAAA
>NZ_JBPYCR010000021.1:0-50222 GCF_051846915.1 Virgibacillus sp. W0181 | reverse complement strand
TGTGGCACGGATAAGTGCTGAAAGCATCTAAGCATGAAGCCCGCCTCAAGATGAGACTTCCCATCACTTCGAGTGAGTAAGACCCCTCAGAGACGATGAGGTTGATAGGTCCGAGGTGGAAGCGTGGTGACACGTGAAGCTGACGGATACTAATGGTTCGAGGACTTAACTAACTATTTCTGTTGGCGATGCCCATTGATGAAACGATTCTTATTTAGTTTTCAAGGTAGAAAAGCCTGCTTAAAAACGTAATAACTACCTCAACAAAACTGATGATTTTGTGACGAGACATAGTCTAGTCATAAAAAATATAGTAATCCGACATTCGAACGTCGGAAAAACACGTAGAAATGAGTGATAATTCACTATTTCTACGTGTTTTTTGTTTGGTAATATAAAAACGCGCACATAAAATGTGCGCGTTTTAGCCTGTCAGCTCATTCCATATGGCCCTAACTGTCCGCTTCCACTTGTACTACTCATTTGAGAGACATAGGGGATAACTTTTTGGAACGTTTGACCAATCGAATGGTTATTTTTAGAAATTGTGTAATAAGTTACTGCTCCTACTCCAATAGAAGCGACTAAAGGTAACCACATGCTGTTTTTTTGCATCACATACTCACCCTTTCTTAGCTTTCAGACACTATTAGTTTTGCACGATTTATATAAATAAATGCCAGGAATCATCTGCCAACTATTTCATCATAAATTACGGGCGGCATTCCAACCTGCAAGTCTTCCTGTTACAAGAGCGGCAGTTATGTTATAGCCACCAGTATAACCATGAATATCCAAAATTTCACCACAGAAGAATAGGTTGTCCATTATTTTTGATTCCATTGTCTTTGGAATGATCTCCTTTATACTTACACCACCACCTGTTACAAATGCTTTTTCTATCGGTAATGAACCATTGACGTAAAAAGTGAATTTTTTTATATTGCCAACAATTAAATGAATTGTTTCTTTGGATATATTCGCTGCTTTTTGTTCGCTGTTTATTTCATTTACGTTAAGGATAAATTCTAAAAATCGTTCGGGAACGATTCCTTTAAACGTATTTTTAAGTGATTTTTTCGGATTATTTTTTGCAGAATTAAATAATGTATCTTGCAGCTGTTGCATGTTAGTGTCAGGTAATAGATCGATGGACAAGAGTACTCGATTTTGATTATTCTTTAATAATTCTTTTACAACAAATTGGGAACAACGTAGTACAGCAGGTCCTGAAATTCCGAAATGAGTAAAGACCATGTCCATACGATGAGTGACAATTGGTTTTGTTTTTTTATTGAAGACTGTTAATTCTATATCACGTAAGGAAAGTCCTTGTAAGCTTTTATTTTTAATAAAAGCCTCATTTGAAGTTAATGGAACTTCGGTTGGATAGAGCTGTGTAATTGTATGACCGGCTTTTTTAGCCCATGCATATCCATCTCCGGTTGATCCGGTATGTGGTACTGATTTGCCACCGACTGCAAGAATAACTGCTTTTGTTCTAATTTTTTGATTCCCTTCTGTTATTACGGTGTGGTTTTGCTGAGTGTAATGTACTGCATCTACCCGCGTGTTTTTGTGCACGTCTACGTGAAGACTATCCAGTTTATTTATTAGTGTATCGACGACCGTTTTTGCTGAATTAGAAGCAGGAAACATACGGCCGTGGTCTTCTTCTTTCAGTTTTACTCCCATATTTTCAAAAAAGTCAATGATATCGTAATTATTGAATACGGAAAATGGACTATACAAAAACTTGCCATTCCCAGGAATATGTTTTATAACTTCTTCTTCCGGGAGACGATTCGTTACATTACAGCGTCCACCACCGGATATAGCGAGCTTTGTTCCAAGTTTATTTCCTTTTTCAATCAACATCGTTTTGGCGCCTTTTTCTGCTGTGGAAATCGCGGCCATCAGTCCTGATGGTCCACCACCGATTATAATGACATCATATATCAATCAGATTCATTCCTTTCGAGTTAATTTTATCATCTTTGTTATATGATATACTAATCATTGGCGTATGAAGGCGGAAAATAAAAGAAAATGAAAATTGTTCGTGAAGCTGAAATGTATGATAAAATAACACTTAAATGCACGATTATCTTAATTATAATGCAGGTGAAATAATGTCGAATTTTGTAAGAGGCACTATGTTATTAACTGGTGCGTCCTTTTTATCGAAATTTCTCGGAATGATTTATGTTATTCCATTTAATGCCCTTGTAGGTGGACAAGGTGGTGCATTGTATTATTATGCGTATAATCCTTATACGATATTAATTAGTATTTCAACAGTTGGTGTACCGTTGGCAGTTTCTAAGTTCATTTCCAAATATAACTCACTAGGTGATTATGAAACCGGAATGCGCATGTTCCGTGCCGGTTTAACATTAATGGCAATAACAGGTCTTTTGTCTTTTCTCGTATTATTTTTCAGTGCTGATTGGTTAGCTAATATAATGATACATAAAGAAGATACGCATGGAAATACGGTAGAAGATGTTAAAATGGTTATCCAAATGGTAAGTTTTGCATTACTCATTATTCCGGGAATGAGTATTGTGCGAGGTTTTTTTCAAGGTCATCAATCGATGGGACCGACTGCAGTTTCTCAGGTTGTTGAACAGATTATCCGGATCGCATTTGTTTTAATTGGTGTTTTTCTTGTTGTTCAAATATTTGACGGTTCTATCCCAACCGCTGTTGGTTTTGCAACATTTGCAGCCTTTGTTGGCGCATTGGCATCTTGCATTGTTTTATGGATTTATTGGATAAAAAGAAAAGACCGTTTGAGAAATCAGTTAAAGCAGCAAAAAACGTACTATGATCTTTCAAAAAAAGATTTATTCATTGAACTTTTTCAATATGCAGGTCCATTTGTATTAGTAGGGATTGCCATTCCACTATACCAATCGGTGGACACATTTACATTTAACCGGGCGATGGATGCAATAAATCAAAGTGGTATATCTGAATTTGCATTATCTGCGATTAATTTATATGGGCATAAGCTTGTGATCATTCCCGTAACTTTGGCAACCGGGTTATCATTAGCTATTTTACCTGTGCTCACAAAATCTTTTACACAAAATAACCGGGAATTATTATTCCAACAAATTAATCAAGCATTACAAATTATAATCGTACTTGTCGTTCCTGCTGTTATTGGTATGTCTGTTTTATCGGACGTGGCATATGGATCATTTTATGGATTTGAACATTTTGAGTTGACAAGCAGCCTTTTAGCCTGGTATGCGCCGGTTGCATTACTATTTGCTTTATTCACGGTTTCTGCAGCTGTTTTACAAGGAATTAATGAGCAACGATTTTCTTTAGTAAGTCTTGGTGCTGGTTTCTTGATCAAAGCGTTATTTAATATGGTGCTCATTCATACGTTTGGTGCCAAGGGAGCGATAATTGCTACTGGATTGGCAGTAGGTACGGCTGTAGTTTTGAATTTATGGCGGATTAATTATACGATTCATTTCTCTTACAAACAGATAGTGAAGCGTTTTTTATTAGTAATGATTTTTTCAATTATTATGCTTGTAACTATTTTACTCGTTAAGCTTTTACTGGGAATGATAATATCATACGAAGAAAGCCGCTTAGGGGCTATCGTAATGCTAGTTGGCGGGGTTAGTATTGGTGGTATCGTATATTTATGGTTTGCTTATCAATCAACGTTGCTTGAGCGTACATTAGGTAGCCGAATAGCGGTACTGGAACGTTTTATACGAAAATTTTAGGAGAGTGAAAACGTGCGGCTGGATAAAGTTCTTTCCAATATGGGCTATGGAAGTCGTAAAGATGTAAAGGTTATGCTTAAGAAAAAAAGAGTTAAGGTCGATGATAAAGTAATAAAGGATGGAAGCACGCATGTGGAACCTGATTCACAGTGTATAAAAGTAGATGAACATCATGTTCATTATAAAAATTATATTTATCTTATGATGAATAAATTACCGGGGTATATCTCAGCAACAGAAGATACGCGTGAAAAAACTGTTATCGATTTACTGCCGGCAAAATGGCAACTGTTCAACCCCTTTCCCGTCGGTCGTCTGGATAAAGATACGGAAGGCCTGCTTTTATTAACAAATGACGGGAATACTGCTCACTTGTTAACGTCTCCGAGGAAAAATGTTGAAAAAACGTATTACGCTAAAATAAATGGAAAAGTAACAGAAGAAGATGTTGTCCAATTCAAAAGAGGTATTAGGCTGGATGATGGATATGATACAAAACCTGCAACGTTACACATCATTTCGAGTGCGGCACTTTCAGAAATTGAACTAACAATTACAGAAGGAAAATTTCATCAAGTAAAACGAATGTTTGCAGCGATGGGAAAAAAAGTAATCTATTTGAAAAGGATACGGATGGGTGAATTAGTATTGGATGATAATCTCATACCAGGAGAGGTGAGGGAACTAACGAAAAACGAATGTATTTATTTAAATGAACTAAAACAATGATCTTATTAACGTTTGTTCATCACTGGAGGTAAGGGCATGGCACAATTAGTCAAACTAAAGGATTATGTTTCCAGGTATGAATGGAATGCATATCGTTATCCGAGTCAATATATTCGTTTAAAGAAAGATAATTGGCAAAAGCTTGTTCAATTATGGATTAATGAGCAAAATGAAGAGCGAGATAATGAGGAAGAAGCTTTTACAGGTTCTAAATCCCGTAAATTTTTTAAAATGGGTAAAGAACATCCGGATGAGGAGACGCAAGCCAATAAACTGGGCTTACCAAAGGAAAAATTGGAATTGAAACACTACTTTCTTGATCAACTTTTTCCAATCCAATTAAAGTGGGCAACTTCTACGGTGTCAGAGGTTTCTTTTACGGATCAAAAATATAAAAGCGATCGCAATCTCAAATATTTTTTACAACGGATTCCTGATATCTATTTAATGATGTACTATCCTATCTTCAACATTAAAAAGGCCCCCATAGAAGGGGAAATTATTTTAATCAGTCCAATCGGAATTGAAATTATCTATCTAATGGAAGATGATCCTCATGCGACCATCATGGCTGGTAATGATCGAACATGGAGCATCGATAACGGAGATACGGTGATTAAGCATATTAGTCCACTAATTTCCTTGAAACGTACGGAACAAATCATTCGCTCCATTTTAAATACATATAAAATTGATTTTACAATTAAGAAGACGGTAGTGTCTCGTATAAATAATATCATATTCACGACAGAGCCTTACCATACAAAAATTATAGGAAAGGCGCAGTATGATGAGTGGTTTAAGGAAAAGCGCCAACTGAAGACTTCTCTTAAAAGTGTTCAGTTAAAAGCAATGGAAGCCTTATTAAAGCATTGCCAAACGACTTCCATTAAACGACCGGAATGGGAAGAAGTGCACACAGACACTTTTACTCTTCATGAAGAACAAGAAACAGACGGAATAGATTAATATATGGATTTAGCCTGCTGAATCGCTTGGAGCCAATTTTCAATGTTATCTTTATTTGTGTGAATGTGTTCAGTTAAACATTGCACAAACTCGCCTTGGAAACCGTAATGATAAATTTCAGGCAATACTTGAAAAAGTGTTTCATCATCAGGAATTGCATTATTGGCCATCATCGATTGGACGAGACGTTTAATTTGTTGGTATTCTGTAATATTTCCATCGTTTTCTTCCTTTTGCTCATCCAGAATATCATGTAGTAATGTTAGTTGATTATTGACTGTCAGTTTCAAAACAAATCACCTCAATGATATTATGTTTCATTTTTGTTATACTATACAAAATGCTGATAGTGACTGGGTATTAAATCCAATAGCAATTTTTAGGGAGGACGAGAAAATGGAGCAGCTGCAAATCGGGCGTGCAACTTTAACCTGGTTAAATGGGGGAGTTAACTTTCTTGACGGCGGAGCAATGTTTGGTGTAGTGCCTAAGGCATTGTGGAGTAAAAAGTACCCTGTGAATGCAAATAATCAAATTGAATTACGAACAGATCCAATTCTACTCCAAATTGACGGTAAAAATATTTTAATTGACTCAGGTATGGGTAATGGGAAGCTAACAGATAAACAAATGCGCAATTTCGGTGTACTAGAAGAATCAGCGATTGAAACATCGCTTGCGAAGTTAGCTTTACAAATTACGGATATTGACATGATTTTGATGACACACCTTCATTTTGATCACGCATGTGGGTTAACACGTAAAGTATACGATTCTTTTGTCCCGGTTTTTGATCAGACACCTATCTACGTATCAGCTATTGAATGGAATGAAATGAAGAACCCCAATATGCGATCAAAAAATACATACTGGAAAATGAACTGGGAGCCAATTCAGGATTTTGTGCATACATTTGATTATGAATTGGAAATTGTGGATGGGTTAAAGATGATTCACACGAGTGGTCATAGTGATGGGCATTCCATTATCATTTTTGAGGATGATGATAATTGCTTCATTCATATGGCCGATATTATGCCTACGCATGGCCATCAAAATAAGTTATGGGCGCTCGCCTATGATGATTTCCCTGTTACTTCCGTTCACCAAAAGGATAAGTGGATGGATTATGGCTACGAACGAAAAGCCTGGTTTACTTTTTATCACGATGCGTATTATCGTGCGATCAGATTTGATGATCAGGGTGAAAAGTTATCAGAGGTGAAAAGGGAAAGGTATTCGTATACGTAAAAGGAAATAAAATGAAAAAGTAAAAGCCATCCGTGTTAAAGGGTGGCTTTACTCCGTCTGAACAGCACCAATGACGGCGCCGGTTTGTACATCTGTATAAAATTCGTATTGATGATTTTTCCCGTCAATATTTCGTGTAATTCCGCCTCGGTAGGCCGTATAGAGCAGCCCGTTTTGCTCGATTTCCTCCGGTTTCATATAGATCCACGAGCCACTGATCGGTCCGGATTTTTTAAACGTTTCTTTTGCCATAATCAAAGCTTTTTCAGGTGTGACTTTTTGATAGGTTTGCAACTGTTGTTTCAGGATGTAGCCAATAGTTATACCAATTCCTATTGATACGATTGTTCTAGTTAAGTTTTTATGCACAATTATCACCTCTAGCTATAGTCGTCACTTGTCCATAGTATACATGAAAAATTGGTAAAGTAAAAATGAGGAGACCTAACTGTTGCCTGTATCAAAAAAGATAATTACGTGAAAATCTACAACCATTCGGCACGGGAAGTTGGAATGATGTGGATGCTATGAGTTATACTACGTAATAGTACATAAATAAGGAAATCGGAAATGGAGGAGATATAGATTGAAAAAGGATACGACGCAGCTTTTTAAAACATTAACCGAATTACAAGGGGCACCAGGAAATGAACACGCCGTACGGAAATTTATGAAAAATGAATTGGGAAAATATGCGGATGAAATCATTCAAGATAACTTAGGCGGTGTTTTTGGGGTTAAAAATGGCGACGGTCCAACCGTTATGGTTGCGGGTCATATGGATGAAGTAGGATTTATGGTTACCCAAATAACAAAAAATGGGATGATACGCTTTCAGACTCTCGGAGGATGGTGGAATCAAGTACTTTTGGCGCAACGAGTCCAAATTATGACGAAGAATGGTCCAATTATTGGGGTTATTGGCTCTACCCCACCTCATAATTTAACGCCCGAGCAGCGTAAAAAGCCGATGGAATTAAAAAATATGGTCATTGATATAGGTGCAGATGATCAGGATGATGCGTTAAAAATTGGTGTGAAGCCAGGCGATTCTATAGTTCCCATCTGCCCGTTTACGCCAATGGCAAATAGTAAAAAAATCTTGGCTAAAGCATGGGATAACCGTTACGGATGTGGCTTGGCGATCGAATTATTAAAAGAATTGCAAAACGAAAACCTACCGAACCATCTAGTTGCAGGAGCAACTGTCCAAGAAGAAGTAGGTCTTCGAGGAGCAAAAGTTGCGGCACATATGATTCAACCGGATATATTTTATGCATTGGATGCTTCTCCTGCAAATGATATGGACAACAACGAGAAGGCATTCGGAAAATTAGGAGAAGGAGCATTGTTACGCATTTTCGACCGAACAATGATTACGCATCGTGGTTTAAAAGACTTTATACTTGATACTGCTGAATCAAATCATATACCATACCAATATTTTGTGTCACAGGGAGGCACCGATGCCGGACGGGTCCACACAGCAAACGACGGCGTACCGTCTGCGGTAATTGGTATCTGTTCGAGATACATTCATACTTCTGCTTCAATGATCCATGTTGATGATTATGAAGCCGCTAAAGCTTTATTAGTTAAATTAGTAAAATCGACAGATAACAATTTATTAGAACAAATTCGTCAATCAAGTTAAGTCGAGGTGTCTATGAGAATTACGATTGGATCAAAAAATAAGGCGAAAATACAAGCTGTTCAATCCACTTTTCCATCTGCAAATTTACGTTCTCTCAACGTAAGCTCCCATGTTTCTCCCCAACCGTTTTCCGATGCAGAAACAAGATTGGGAGCAATCAATCGGGGAATGGAGTGTATTAAGGATTGGCCGGGAACAGTTGGCATTGGTTTGGAAGGCGGTGTGATGTATGTCGAAAATGAGTTGTTTTTATGCAATTGGGGGGCTCTCGTCACATCTGATGAAAAAGTTTTTACTGCCAGTGGTGCACGAATTGTTTTGCCAGTAGAAATAAAGCACCAGCTTCAAGCGGGTTTCGAACTTGGGGAAGTGATGGATATGTATGCCAAGCAAAAAGAAGTTCGACAAAAGGAAGGCGCCATCGGCATCTTTACAAATAATGAAATCTCCAGACAGGAAATGTTTTCTCATGTTGTTCGTTTACTTAAAGGTCAATGGTTATTTGCTCAAAAATAAAGAGGCTGGGATAGAAGTATTTTATCTAATAAAAAAACCGAACAATGATATTTAGAGTATAATCCCGCTCCGGAAATATACTTCGTTTTCACCCATGGGGCACAAGCGCGACATCCGTTCATGCATTCGCACTCACGGTGTCTTCTTTGCCGCAGGCGGCTAATGAGCCTCTTCAGAGTTAACGCTCTTCCGGGGTCTCACCGATGCCTTTTTTTCTGCAGGAGTCTACGTATGTTTCCGGAGCTAATCTAGTTCATTGTTCGGATTACTAACTTAGCAACTTCGTTATGCCCAGCCTCTTTATTTAAAGACAAGAATGTATATAATTTTCCGCATATCTGTCTAGCTCCGACGTACAATTCTTTTCGGTGGGACGAAAGCGTAGCTACAGTCCCAGAATGTTGTGCTTTTAGCCTGCGAGGTCGCTTGCGCTTTTCTTACAAGGTCAGAAAGTATAAAAATTTTGCGCATAGTTGTCTAGCTTAAGCGCCCAGAAACTAGGCGACTTCCCGCAGCGCCTTACGATAAGTCATCGTCGATTCGCACAGCTCATCGTGATTCCTTTATCTCAGTTGCTTCGGTCCAGTCGCTACGTTTCTAAGCAGGGCGCTTGTGCTTTTCTTACTCATATACGTAACGTAATACTTCTAATGCCTGGTCAACAGATTCAACAGTAATGTTTGCTTTATTTGAAAGTTCTTTTAAAGGGTGGATCAACGACTCAGGGCGAATAATAATAGTCGGTTTGTTCATTGTGATGGCTGCACTCGCATCCATGGCTGTGTTCCATTGACGATAATCTTCTCCGAACAAAGCAATCATTGCGTCCGCTTTTTGCATGAGTATTTGCGTCCGAAAGTTATTAATGTTGGAAGCTGCCTCATCTTTATACAGTTTGTTTGGTTGCTCCCCGAGAATCTTTTCACCAATGTCGTCAGAAACCGCATGCTCTGTTTGCGGTCCGACAAAGTGTAAAGGCAGGTCATTTTCTTTCGCTATTTTCTTCACGTCTTCGCGCCAATTACTGTGGATTTCTCCTGCTAAATAAACCGTTAGTTTCATACTTCATCCCTCCAGCTCCATTATAAATATAGTAAAGCTTTTAAGCAATTATTCATAAAAGGTCTGCAAGAAGCTGATCATTGAATGCAAATCGAAACAACGGTATGATGGGGAGAGCTAAGGAAGTTATTGTGATAAAGGTGGAACAAAGATTTAGATAAGTCATATATTCATACAGCGTATATTAAAAAGTGTTGTTAGTTAGCTAGGAGGTATATTTATGACGATGACAAGTATAAAGCTGAAAAGGATCTTAGAAGAAAGGCTTGCTGATCCCGGGTACCATACATCCTACAACCGGGACAAAGATCGTTTTCGCATTGAGTGGAAGGAATCAAAACAAGGCATAACTATTACAATGCCAAACGTCATTGCTAAGTATAATGAAAGAGGAGAAACTGCCATTGATGATTTGGTAGAGCATATTACCGAGGCGTTGCGGATTATGAATGAAGAACATTACTTAACGGGGATGGAAAAGGATATTTATCCGGTCATTCGTTCTACCTCTTTTCCGACAGAAACGAAAGCAGGTAAGAAATTAGTATTTCTTGATCATACAGCGGAAACAAGAATTTTTTATGCGCTTGACTTAGGAAAGTCGTACCGTCTTATTGATGATGTGATGCTGAAAGAAGAACGATGGTCCAAAGAGAGAATACATGAGATGGCTTTATTTAATATCCGCTCACTCTCAACAGATTATAAAATGGATCAAGTGGCCGGCAATGATTTTTATTTTATAGCGACACAGGACGGTTATGATGCTAGTCGAGTTTTAAATGAGGCTTTTCTCGAAGAAATGAAAGCAAATAGCAAAGGGGAATTGGCTATATCAGTGCCGCATCAGGATGTACTTATTCTTGGCGATATTCAAAATAAAACCGGGTATGATATTTTGGCGCAGATGACAATGAAGTTTTTTGCTGAAGGACGGATTCCGGTCACATCACTTTCCTTTATCTATGATAATAAAAAACTGGAACCTATCTTTATTCTGGCAAAGAATCGGCCGAAAAAAAAGTAAAGACCTGTTATGCCTCAACATTAAATGCCTAGTCATGATATGATTTTATACAGTTGTAATGTATTTGCACCTGTTTCAAAAAGCAATTGATGTTAATCGACACAGATTGCTTTTTCTCTTCATTACTGCTGAAATTAATTCAAAAGGTTCTGCAATGAATTGAGAAACCTGCTAAAATGTGTATTATAAGAATAGTGATATTTTGGAAGAAGGTGAGACAATGTGGAACCGTTGGAAAAGAAAACTGCGTGCATTATTTAGCGATCGCAGCGATCAGGAGGATGATGTTGATGTATACTATCAACAGGATAAAGTACATACACGAATGATGTATCAATATCCAAAACAGACTTCTTTCCGCTTTCCCGTAATTCCGGATGAACCGAACGCTCAACATACAACGGATACCCATGCTGTCAAGCGTACTTCGGAAAATAATCCGGAAAAAGATACAATGAAATCTTCACATACTCATGTTTATCAGCAAAGACCAAAAGATATTGAGAATATTCCTGCATTTTTAAGAAGACAGAAGCACGAGGAAACCGGTTTTAAAAAAGACGAAGCGGTCGAACATACAACAGAGCAAGAAACACCAACCGATCATGATGGTGCTTCGATTATAAATCATGTACTTCAAACAGATGCAGCAACAAAAAGAATAAATGAACGAAAGATGAAAAGGTCGTTATCAACAAATGAAAAACACGAAGACATAAAAACTAAACAACACGAGACACCGGTTAAACGGGAATCGGTTTATTCATTAGAGACTAAAAGAAAAAATAATACGCCCATACATACAGAGCCAACCGTCCATGTGAATAGCGTAACAATGAAATCGACTGCCATAACAGCGCCAATTGAAACAGGGCAGGCAGTAACTGAGACTAGTACTAGTCAAAAACAAATGCCGGCTCTGTCGATTTATCCACAAGTACGAACGCCTGTTAAAGATCAGCCGATACCTAATAACTTATTGAATGAACCGGCACAAGTAAATGACGATGATCAAATATGGCTCGAGGATCAACAGCAATTGCTGGAACGTACATTAAAATATTTTCATGTGCGAGCGAAAGTTGTCAATACAACGAAAGGGCCGTCGGTTGTTCGTTTTGAAGTACAACCCGAATTGGGTGTTAAAGTAAGCAAAATTAAAAATTTAAGTGATGATATTAAACTGAATATGGCAGCGAAAGATATACGGATAGAAGCACCGATACCCGGTAAGCATACGATTGGAATTGAAGTGCCAAACCCGAAACCGGAGATGGTTGGATTACAAGAAATAGTTTCATCCAATGAATTTAAAAATCATCAATCTCCACTTTCGACTATTCTCGGCGTAACGATTGAAGGAGAATCCCTTATCACCGATATCGCAAAAATGCCACACGGATTAATTGCAGGAGCAACAGGATCCGGAAAGAGTGTTTGTATTAATACGATATTAATTAGCTTACTTTATAAAGCACGGCATGATGAGGTGAAGTTTTTACTTATTGATCCAAAGATGGTTGAATTGGCACCGTACAACGGTATTCCACACTTAGCAGCTCCGGTTATAACAGATGCAAAGGCGGCTACGCAAGCATTGAAATGGGCGGTAAAAGAAATGGAAAACCGGTATGAAAGGTTTGTTAAAGCCGGGGTCAGAGATATGGAACGCTTTAATAAAAAAGTGAGCTTAGGACAATTATCTGAGGAAAAGATGCCGTACATTATTATTGTAATTGATGAGTTAGCAGACTTAATGATGGTCGCTCCACAGGATGTGGAGGATGCCATTTGTCGCATTGCACAAAAAGCACGAGCTTGTGGGATCCATCTATTGTTGGCAACACAACGCCCATCCGTTGATGTTATTACTGGATTAATTAAGGCAAATATACCGACAAGAATTGCATTTAGTGTCTCATCCCAGGTTGATTCAAGAACGATTCTTGATGCTAATGGAGCAGAGAAGTTATTAGGGAAAGGTGACATGCTATTTATAGAAAATGGTTCCGGGAAAAGTATTCGTCTACAAGGACCGTTCGTTTCGGATGAAGAAATTGAGCGAGTTACGGATTATTTCCGCACTGTTTCTTCACCTGAATATTTGTTCGAACAGGAAGAATTGCTAAAAGACTTTTCGCTCGATGAAACGGAAGATGAATTACTGGAAACAGTGATACAATTTATAGCAGAACAGGAACATGCAAGCACTTCCTTGCTACAGAGACATTTTCGAATCGGCTATAACCGAGCTGCACGATTAATTGATACTTTGGAAAATAAAGGAGTTATCGCTGCACAAAATGGTACGAAGCCGCGGGAAATCCTATTAACAAAGACGCAAATAGAAGAAAGTATGCTTTAATAGTATACAACGACTTATCCTTAGGGAAAATAAGCGTTAGCTGAGATTGAGGGGTTAGGGATGAAGGAAATAGAACAAAAACTGAACGGCAAAATAAGTCGTTTAACTAATAAAACATTTAAATTCGATGAACGGGTTGGAGAAGGCTGGTTTTCAGCAGTTTACTTTTTAAAAACAAAGGAAATTGCTGAAAAAAAGTTACCGAATAACCATGTAACAATGCAATTTTTTCAAAAAGGCGATGCCGTATTATGTGGCACTGATGAGGCAATAGCGCTCGTCCACACATTTGCGGAAAAACCGGAAGAATTAGAAATGCATTCTTTAAAGGATGGAGATCGTATTAAACCATTCGAAACGGTATTAACGATTTCGGGTCCATATCAATATTTTGGGTTTCTAGAGGGAATTATTGATGGTGTTTTATCAAGAAGAACATCGGTTGCAACAAATGTATATAATGTCGTAAAAGCGGCGCGATTTTCCGGAAAACAAAAACCGATTATCTTTATGGGAGACCGTGATGATCATTTTACACAACAGGCCGGTGATGGCTATGCAGCCTTTATAGGAGGATCGACGGCGCAGGCAACACATGCAATGAGTGAATGGTGGGGGAAAAAAGGAATGGGAACAATGCCTCATGCCATGATTCAAATGTTTCGTGGTGATGTCGTTGCTGCATCTGTTGCATATAAGGAAACATTTCCCGAGGATGATTTAGTTGCACTTGTCGACTATAATAATGATGTTATTACCGACTCGTTAAAGGTAGCACGTAAGTTTGGAAACGAATTAAGCGGTGTTCGGGTGGATACGTCAAGAACACTTGTGGATAAATACTTTTTAAGGAATCATCATCTAATGGGAACTTTTGATCCAAGAGGTGTTAATCCGGAACTCATTTTTGCATTAAGGAAAGCACTTGATGATGAAGGTTTCCAACATGTTGATATTGTTGTGAGTGGCGGGTTTTGCGAAGAACGGATCAGTCACTTTGAAAGTCTTGGCGTACCAGTAGATATGTATGGCGTTGGAAGTAGCTTGTTAAAAATAAATATTGGATTTACGGGTGATAATGTGTTATTGAATGGGACACCATCTGCAAAGGAAGGAAGACGCTATCGACCTAACTCCCGTTTGGAAAAAGTAGTTTATCATGGGTCGTAACTTTTTCCTTTTTGTGCAACAGACAAATAATTATATTTCACTACAGCAAAAACTTTGATATAATTAGTGAATAATGATTCAATTGGAAAGATTGTACGGTTTGTACACCTAACTTTTGGAGGTTCTTTTTTATGACAATTTACCATTTTATTGGTATAAAGGGAACTGGAATGAGTGCGTTAGCTCATATTTTGCACGATTCAGGCGAAAAAGTGCAAGGATCTGATGTTGACAAACACTTTTTTACACAAGCAGCTTTAGATAAAAAAAACATTCCGATCTTCTCTTTTTCCGAAAACAATATCAAAGATGATTATACGGTAATAGCAGGAAATGCATTTACCGAAGACCATATTGAAATTAAAGAAGCTAAAAAACGTGGACTCACTTTTTATAGATATCATGAATTCTTAGGGGAATGGCTAAAACAATATACGAGCATCGCTGTCACTGGTGCCCATGGAAAAACATCAACAACCGGATTGCTTGCACATGTTCTCAACGAAGCAACTCCTATTTCTTATTTAATCGGTGATGGCACAGGGAAAGGTCATATTGACAGTAAATACTTTGTTTTTGAAGCTTGTGAATATAAGCGGCATTTTTTACGCTACCGTCCAGATTATGCGATCATGACAAATATTGACTACGATCATCCGGATTATTTTACAAGTGTAGATGATGTATTTGATGCTTTTCAATCTATGGCCAATCAGGTAAAAAAAGGGATTATTGCATGTGGTGATGATGAATATTTACAGAAAATCCAAGGGAAAGTACCAGTAGTTTATTATGGATTTAATGCTGTAAACGACTTTCAGGCACAAAATGTGATAGAAACAAAAGAAGGTAGCCAATTTGATGTTTATGTACGGAATACGTATTATGATACATTTACGATTCCGTTGTATGGAAACCATCATATTTTAAATGCGCTATCTGTTATTGCTTTTTGTCATTATGAAGGCATGGAAGCAGACAAAATGAAAAGCATACGATCTTTTAAAGGGGTTAAGCGTCGTTTCACTGAAAAAATAGTCGGTAACCAAATATTGATTGACGATTATGCCCATCATCCGATAGAAATCAAAGCAACCATTGAATCTGCGAGAAAAAAATATCCCGACAAGCCTGTTATTGCTATTTTTCAACCACATACGTTCACAAGAACAAAAACATTCTTACATGAATTTGCAGAAAGCCTAAGTTTGGCTGATCATGTCTATTTATGTGATATATTCAGTTCTGCAAGGGAAGCGGATGGCAGTCTTACGATTGAGGATTTAAAAAAGCTGATTAGCGGTAGTTCAGTGTTGGATTTATCTCATACGAATATATTACGATTCTTTAAAAACAGTGTATTAATATTTATGGGAGCAGGAGACATTCAAAAATTCCAAGCAGCTTATGAAGATATTTTAAAACAAGATGATACACTGGGTCGCGTGGAAAGTGTATAGAGTTAAGGCGTTCACATACATTTCTAAATTAAACATATGTGGGCGCTTTACTTGTTGTTAACGGACAGCTGATGTTATTATAATAATAATTACGAAGTACTCTGACTAATGAATTGGACAAGTTAAACACTTCAACTAGTGATGTTTAGTCTGAGCGATTAGGGGTATTAATAGTAAAAGATACAAACATCATTTGTGCTAACTAATAATCTTACATAATTGAAGGAGCTGGACATAATGAATATCGCAATATCAATCGCAGTATTAATTGTTGCTGTAGCATTTGCCGTATTAGTCATTTATTTGGCAATGACATTGAAAGCAACACAACGCACAATGAATAATGTAGCGGATACATTAGAAGGTATGGAGAAACAAATGGAAGGCATTACATCGGAAACAACCGCACTCTTAAACAAGACAAATGAATTGGCAGCAGATGTAAACAACAAATCATCCAAACTTAATGGAGTCTTTGATGGGGTAAAAGGGATTGGCGAAACAATTAAAAATCTCAATCAATCTTTGAATAAGATATCATCAAATATCACAAGATCGGCTGACCAAGATTCGGAAAAGGTTTCCCAGGCAGTAAAATGGGGAATGGGAATGATGGAAATGGTAAAAAGAAAGAAAAATAAATAAAGTAGTATACGAGGAGGAAAAGAATGACAGATAATAATATTAATACAAAGGATTTTATTATTGGAACATTTATTGGTGGAATGGTTGGTGCTACCGTAGCACTTCTATTTGCACCGAAGCCCGGGAAAGAATTGCGTGGGGATATTAATTATGGGGCATCCCAGGCAATGGATCGGGCCAGTGAGTTAAAAGATACTGCACAAGAAAGAAGTTCAGAGTGGAGAGAAAAAGCTTTTGAAAGAGGAACTGAACTAAAACAAAGAGCAAAAGATAAAACGGCACAAATGACTAAAAATGTATCGGAAAAAACACAGGGTATAACTAAAACAGCACAAGATAAAGTTGCAAACTTTCAGAAAAAAACTGAAGAAAAAGCTGAAAACAAAACAAATGAGTAAGTGAAAAAGTCTACGAGCGCATCTTTTAGTGCGGCGTAGACTTTTTTTCATGGTTCTATTCTTTTTGAGTCGGTACAGTTGATACTAGGAATATTCCAATCCCATTAGTCCGCTTTATATTATTCCCACCGAATTGCAAGTTGGTCGCCTTGTGCTAGTTTTTCGTAAAAGGTTGTAGCTTCATTATTTTTATATAATTGATATTTGCCGCTTGCATTCGTCAAATCCAAATCAACGAAGCGAAATACATCTTGGAAAATAAAAGGTTCCAGTGACCGAGAATTAACTTTTATTTGATCATTGTGCTGTAATATGCTGTCTGCATGCAATGTATGACTGTTCCGCGTAACGATTTGCTTTTCGCGTTTTAATGTGACTGGTTTACCATTAAATGTAATGGAAAGGGTATCCCAGTAAGATTTATTTATTTGATCGAGCACGTCGATAACTGTCGGTTGTTTACTAGGTGAAATGGTTAAACGGTCCTGATGTTTTATCGATTCAGTAATTGGAACCTGTTTGCCATTTAACAGTAATTGCGCTTTACCAACCTGCACATGAACTTCCTTGCTATTTACATATACAACGAAGTCGTTTGAAAATTCATCTTTATCCTTGTTGATCAGTGCAAAAAAATCTTCGATCGATTTTGGAGTATAAAAATAAATTTCATCCCGGTCCTGAACTGTGTAGTCACCTGATGCCGCTTGTCCGTTGACAATGTACTTTGTTTTCAATTTGTATGGTGTGTCTTTAAAGTAAATAATATTTGGCGGCATATCACCGGTTAGTTGGTTAATAGTAAAGGTCGGACTTTTGCCGTCAGCTCCCTTTGCGACTTGTATTTCATCGCCATTTTCTATTAAACTATCTGCTGTTCTAACCTCCCCATTTAAATGAATGGAAGGTGCTTGGCCATACTCTCCCGGTAGCGTAAGTTCTTTACCATTTACCCGAATGATAGATGCCAATCCCGGTTTTCCGTAAAGTTTTCTCAACTCAATTCCTGCTTGAATTAAGCAATCTCCAATCGTAAGCTGTTTCATTTCAAACATCCGAACAGGCTTGTTATTTACTTTTACACTAATATAATGAACCGGATTTTGTTTTGCAGCAATCGCAATCCCTATTGGAGTGACAAATTCCGGTCCTTCCGGTATACGGTCATCTTTTTCTAAGCTTTGAATTGCATCAATTCCACGGACAGCTACTCGATTTTTCGGCAGTTGTAACTTGCTTGCCAACGCTTTCGTTATTTCAGGTGTCAGACTGCCGCCTCCAACAAGCATGACTGCCTTAGGAGATTTCGCGTTCAAATTAAAAATTTCTTCTGCAAGAGCGTGAGCTATTTTTTCTACGTGTTCTGATATTGCCTGAATAAGATCTTCATATGTAACGGTCGTTCTCATTCCCAGTATATCTTCTACAACCGCTTCTCTGTCATTAACTAATTGTCGTTTTGTCTTTTCCGCCATAGGAAAATCGAGTAAGTAATGATCGCTAATAGCCTCTGTCACTTCGTCTCCGGCGATAGGAACCATTCCGTAGGCTACGACCGTGCCTTTATCGGTAATTGCTATATCACTAGTACCTGCACCAATGTCAATAAGGGCTACATTAAGGCGGCGCATGGAAGGGGGGATTAAGACACGAATAGCAGCAATTGGCTCTAAGGTGAGAGCTTCCATTTTTAAATTTGCACGATCCAGAGCGGCCAGCAATGATTCGACGACAATCTTCGGTAAAAAGGTCGCTATAATTTCCACCGTTGCTGTATTTCCTGTCTGATCAATAAAAGACCCTATTTCTTCTTGGTCGAGTTTATAATGTAAAACGGAATACCCGACACAATAATAATTCATAAAATCGTTATTCTTTTCTTCAGATGCTAATTGTTGCTGTGCTATTTGAACAGCACTAAGTTCCAAATGTTTTACTGTTTCATCATCTGTAATTGGTTGCTGGTTTAATTGTATGGAAGCTTCGGCTTGAGTTGTTTTTAAAGATCTTCCAGCTGCAGCAACACATACTTTATACAAAGAGCCGTGTCTTTTTTCAAGCTCTGATTTGACTTCTTCGATTACTTGAGAAACGCCAACGACATGATGAATTTGGCCATCCAGCATGGATCTCTTCTGATGTTCCTTTACACAATAATCCACGACACGGAACTTTTCATTTGTTTTTTCTAATAGAATGCCCGTGACGGATTGTGTACCAATATCCAGGGCAAAGATCAGCTCGGTCATTATTCATTATTCCTTTCGGTAGTAATTTGAGAAAGAAGAATATATAATCTATTATAGACTTAATGATGACAAAGAAAAAATTATTCGCTATAATTGTTTCTAAACTAATTTTAGTAATTCAGTTGAGGGAGAGTATAAAAATGAGTCAAAATCGTATGGATGAGTTGAGAGATCAATTAGATGACTTGAACTTGCAGTTATTGGGATTGGTCAACAAGCGAGCTGAGCTGGTTAAGCAAATTGGAGAAATTAAGGGGAAACAGAGCACACAGCGCTTTGATCCTGTCCGTGAGCGGGATATGCTTGATAATATTATTAAAAATAATGATGGACCATTTGCCAATTCCACCATTACGCATATATTTAAGGAAATTTTTAAGGCAGGATTGGATATTCAGGAGGACGATCATAAAAAAGAATTGCTCGTTTCCAGAAAAAAGAAAGCAGAAGATACGGTTATCGACATTAAAGGGGTTAAATTTGGTGACGGAGACACACACTATATTGTAGGCCCTTGTGCGGTGGAAAGCTATGAACAAGTAGCGGAAGTAGCAAAAGCAGTTAAAGGTAAGGGACTTAAACTATTACGTGGGGGAGCGTTCAAACCGCGTACATCTCCTTACGATTTCCAAGGGCTCGGATTAGAAGGCTTGAAAATACTGAAAAAAGTTGCCGATGAGTATGATATGGCAGTTGTAAGTGAAATTGTCAATCCAGCTCACATTGAAGAAGCGGTAGATTATATTGACGTTATTCAAATCGGTGCCCGAAACATGCAAAACTTTGAATTACTGAAAGCTGCAGGAGATGTGAATAAACCGGTCGTTTTAAAAAGAGGACTGTCAGCTACGATTCAGGAATTCATTAACGCCGCTGAATACATTATTTCTCGTGGTAATGGTAATATTATTTTGTGTGAACGTGGTATTAGAACGTATGAAAAAGCGACAAGAAATACATTGGATATCTCATCTGTACCGATTTTAAAACAAGAAACCCATTTACCGGTACTCGTAGACGTCACGCATTCAACAGGTCGAAGAGATTTATTGATTCCAACTGCAAAAGCAGCAATTGCAATTGGGGCAGATGGTATAATGGCGGAAGTCCATCCGGACCCATCAGTAGCACTTTCAGATGCTGCACAACAAATGGATATACCAACATTCAATAACTTTATGAATGAACTAAACCAGTTTTCAAATTCAGTTAAATAAAAATGCAAGATAGGATACGGCTGAATGATAATGTTCGTTCAGCCGTAATCTTTTGTCTTTCTAATCATCGTGCAGTATGATAGACCAAAAGATAGCAGTATGCTGGGAGGCGGATAAAAAATGAGTATTACGATATACGATGTTGCTAGAGAAGCAAACGTATCAATGGCAACGGTTTCCCGTGTTGTGAACGGTAATCCAAATGTAAAACCGACAACACGTAAAAAGGTTTTAGCAACAATTGAGCAGCTTGGTTATCGTCCAAATGCAGTTGCTCGTGGACTTGCAAGTAAAAAGACGACAACGGTAGGCGCGATTATACCTGATATTTCAAGTATTTTCTTTTCCGAACTGGCAAGAGGGATAGAAGATATTGCGACAATGTATAAGTATAATATGATTCTAAGTAACTCGGATCAAAACAAAAATAAAGAAATACAACTCATTAATACGATGCTTGAAAAACAAGTGGACGGGATTTTGTTCATGGGCAGTAATATTACCGAAGAGCATATACAGCAATTTTCCTCCTCCACTGTTCCGGTTGTTCTTGCTGCTACGTATGATGAAACGGATTCCATACCATCGGTCAATATCGACTATGAAGCAGCAGCTTACGAAGCAACGATGTATTTAATCAACCATCAAAACAGTCAACCTGCACTTATTTCAAGCGAGGATGACATTAAAGCAAATGAATTAAAATATAAAGGTTACATCCGTGCGTTGCGAGATTCCTCCATTGAAGTGAATGAATCATTTATTATAAAAGGCGAATCGTCCTATGATGCAGGTGTTAGTGGTGTTAACGAATTACTATCTTTAAACAAGAAGCCGACCTCTGTTTTCGTTGTGTCAGATGAAATGGCGCTGGGAGTTATCCATGGGGCTCAAGATAATGGTTATACGGTACCGGATGATTTGGAGATTTGCGGCTTCAATAATACAAGAATATCGACAATGGTCAGACCAACGTTAACGACCGTCGTGCAGCCAATGTATGACCTGGGTGCCGTAGCGATGCGTCTATTAACGAAGTATATGAATAAAGAAGAGGTTGACGAAACAAAAGTCATTTTGCCACATCGAATTATCGAGAGAAACTCAACAATACAAAAATAATGCCGATATAAAGGATAATCATAAAATGACACCATAAGGTAAATTAGGAGAGGGACCACATGAGAAAAATAGATGTATTAACTCCTATCGGTATTACATTAGGCTTTATCATGATTATGCTTGCAGTTTTATCTAATTCCGGCAGGGAGGGAGTTGCATCATTTCTTGATATAGCTTCTATTTTTGTCGTTATTGGGGGATTAGTCGGCTCTTTATTAATCAACTTTAAATTGGAGCAATTAAAGTTGGTCAGTAAAGTATTGAAAGAGGCGTTTCATAAAAATGATCAACGTTTACCCGAATTAATTGGATTGTTTGTTCGTTTATCGGAACGAGCGAGAAGAGAAGGAATCCTTTCTCTTGAAAATGATCTGGATGAAATTGATGACAAGTTTATAAAAAAAGGTATTCTACTTGCCGTCGATGGTATTGAACCGGAAGTCATTAACGACATTATGAGTGCGGAGATAACAGCGATGGAGGAGAGGCATTACAAAGGTCGATCAATCATCGAAAAGTGTGGGGAATACGCTCCTTCCTGGGGAATGATCGGGACATTAATCGGTCTTGTTCTTATGTTAAGGAATCTTGACGATCCTGCAAGTCTTGGGCCGAATATGGCTGTCGCATTGTTAACGACGCTTTACGGAACGGTACTGGCAAACCTCTTTTTCATTCCAATGGCAAATAATTTGGAAATAAAGACAGAGGAAGAAGTGTTTATTAAACAAATTATTATCGAAGGGGTCATTGGTGTACAATCTGGACAGAACCCAAGAATATTGGAAGAAAAATTAAGTGCTTTTCTTTCTGGAGAAACGACTGTGAATGATGACGAAGAAGACGAACAGTCCGTTTTAATGGGAGAGAGTGTAAATGAGGCGTAGAGAGGCTAGGAAGTCGAAGAAAAACGGCGCTCCTAAGTGGATGGTTACATATTCGGATATGGTTACACTTATTCTTGTTTTTTTTATATTACTTTTTTCATTTTCACAAATTGATTTAGTTAAATTTGAGGCAGTTTCAGAGTCTTTTAGAAATCGGATGATATTTGACTTTTATCCATCTCCGGTTCCAATGGAAAACCCTACAGAAAATACGAGTCATGAAGAAGCGGGGAAAAATTCCAATGAGTTTGACGTTCCAGCGCAAGAGGCGGATGTTATGGATGAAGAAGATTCGTTAAATAACTTAATGAATAACGTGGAGAAATTTTTGAATGAAAATGGGCTGAACGATGTTGTTTCTGCTGATAGAACAGAGCGCGGTATCGTGCTCGTTCTACAAGAAAGAATATTGTTTGATTCTGGGGAAGCTCAGATTCTTCAATCCGGGAAACCATTTCTAAATGAAATGGGAGCTCTTTTGACGAAAATACCAAATCACGTAAAAGTAGAAGGCCATACCGATAACCGACCAATATCGAATTATCGATATCCTTCCAACTGGGAATTGTCGGGAGCAAGAGCCGGAAGTGTTATCCGTTATTTGATTAATAAAAATGACTTTGATGAATCACGTTTTTCCGTAGCCGGATATGGAGATACAAGACCACTTGTTGCAAATGACTCGCCTAAAAACTGGAGTAAAAACCGTCGAGTGGAAATCGTTATATTAGAAGAAGATGCTCAAGTAGATGAATAAAACCAACAGGAGTAAAATGAAAACTCCAGTTGGTTTTTTTATGAAGTCAGAAAGTATAAAAATATTCGCATAGCTGTCTAGCTTCGACGTACAAATGTTTTCGGTGGGGCGAGGAGCATTTATGCGCAGTCTTAGGACGTGGCGTTCTAAGCCTGCCAGCCTAGCCTCTCGAGGTCTAAAGCAATGACTCTTAGTAGGCAAAATCCACTACGACGATTTCTTGCTTAAGCTGGCCTGAGGCTTAACAGGGCGCTTGCGCTTTTCTTATATTGCAATATGTAAATGACAATAGAAGTTATCCAGGAGAAAATTGCGACATTTTTTAGGAGGATTGGGATTGGTGAAAATCTCTGGTAATTGTAATTTTTGAAGTTCGCGGGTCGCTTGTAAAAATGGAGTAATTGCCGGCTGGAAGTAATACATATTAATAAAACGAGGTGAGCATTTTCGGCTCACCCCTATATTGATTAACATAAAATTTTATTTGCTTTTTGATTACTTTTTTTGCTTGTTTTTCTTATCGCTATTATTTTCTTCGTTATTTTTATTATCCCCGTTATTTTTTCCCCCTTCGCCTCCGTCATTTTCGCTATTGTTCTCTTTATCTTCTTTATTTTTTTCGTCTTCTTTGTTCTGCTTGCTTTCTTCGTTCTTCTTTTGTTCCTCTTTTTTATCTTTTTCCTTATCTTCCTTTTTCGGCTTATCTTTTTCTTCCTTTTTCTTCTTCTCTTCGTCGTCAGGTGACTTTCCTTTCAGAACTGCCTCTTTAGATGCCCCAGACTCCAATCCGAAATAATCAACGGCTTTTACATGGTACGTACCGGGATCTTTAGAAATTGGATACGTTGAGTCTATGGTGTGGCCGATTAATTTAAAACCTCCGCCGTCTTTTGGTTTATAAAAGATACGGTAACCGACGACGTCTTTACTGCCTGATTTTTTCCAAGAAAGTTTACTTCCCGATATGTTAACCGCGGAAGGCGCTGTAGGTGCTTTTCCGTCGTCTTTAACAACATCACTTCCCTTTGCACCAGAGTAACCGATCTTTTCCCATAATTCACGGTTCTGTCGTGGGAAAAGCATGGATATGTCTGCCAACTTATCGTATCCATTCCGTTTGATAAAGTCTGGGTTAAATTCCAATCCGACTCCTTCACCAACTGTGAACTCTTGTGGTGTATTTGGCCCGGCAATAACTTCTTTACCGTCTACCATTACCGTTGCGCCACCTTCTCCGGCTATCAAACTATCATCCGTTTTTGATGGTACAAATTTAGCATTAAATAGGTCGGAACGTATTAATCCTGCTTCTTTACATAAATCGGAAGGTAGCATACCTGAAATGGCACAATAGCTCCGACGTACAAGGCCTCCTGGCTGTTTGAACCGTTCTTTCGGTGCAATCAACTCTGGATTAACATCTGCGGCAGCATTAATGAGTGCGGCCCATAATTTTAAGTTTCTTTCGTTATATCTTAAAGAACAACTGCGACACTGGATTGAACTCGGTTCCTTATAGCCGATCCATGTTCCAAATGTTACATTTGGGTTCGTTCCAATAAACCAAGCGTCCCAGTAATCACTTGAAGTACCTGTCTTACCAGCCCAATCTACGCCACCGTGTTTCAACTGTGAGTTTAAGTAAGATGCTGTACCGGCCCTAATGACATCTCGCATCATATCAAGCGTTAAATAAGCCGTTTGCGGTGAAAAGACATCGACCGCCTCTGATTCATGCTCGTAGATGACTTCTCCATCATTTGTTGTGATTTTTTCAACGATATAAGCATCTTTAAATTGACCTTGATTACTTAAAGTTGTATACGCGTTGACGACTTCTGCAACAGTGGCTCCGTGCGTCATTCCGCCAAGTGCCATGGAATAAGATGCTTTGTCATCTTCCGATAAAGAGCTAATGCCCATCTTTTCCAAGTATTCTTCCGCTGGATTACTGTTTAATATTCTGTCATATACTCTTACGGCCGGTCGGTTATAGGAGCTGGCCAATGCTTTTCGAGCCGAAACAAGTCCATACTGCCCACCACCATAGTTCCCAAAACTATGGCCTCTAAAAGTGGTTGGTATATCTGCTAATACGGAACCCGGCTGTACTTCACCTTTTTCCATCGCAGGAGCATAAACAGCAATCGGTTTAGAGGTACTTCCGATTTGCCGTGGACGGAAAGCATAGTTGATTTGATTGTCTTCCGTAAATTCTCGGCTACCTACAAAACTGATGGTTTTCCCTGTTTTATTGTCGATTAAATAAGCACCTGTCTGGATCTGTTCGATTTCTCCCGTTTCGGGATCTTTTTTATCCGGGCCATAGTATTGATATTCCCGAGCCGCTTTATTCATTGCTTCATAAATATCTTTATCGATGGTTGAGTGGATATTGTATCCGTTCATTGACAATTCTCGTTTTGCCAGCATTTCATATTGTTCATTTAATTCTTCATTTTCTTCCAAGTCTTCCATTGTGTAACCGTTATCTTCTGCTAATTTCTCCATTAAAATTTCCTCGGCTTTTTCTTGGATAGTAATGACTAGGTGAGGAGTTTTATCACGTGGCGATTCTTTTGCCTCGGAAAAATCTGCAACAATATCATATTCTAAAGCCTCTTTATATTTCTCTTCGGTTATATATTCCGCATCATACATTCTTTTTAACACCGATTTCATACGGTTGATGCCCGGTTCCAAGTCTTCCTCGTTTTTTAGCCCACCTGTATTGACAAATGGCGTATACTTTGATGGGCTTTGTGGCAGACCTGCAAGATAGGCTGCTTGAGCAAGATTAATTTCATCTGCGTTAATACCAAATATGCCTTGTGCAGCCGTTTGAATTCCGGCAATATTGTCGCCGGATGCATTTCTTCCATAAGGGATCACATTTAAATATGCTTCTAAAATTTCATCTTTTTCAAAAAAGTTTTCCAAACGAAGGGCAAGTACTATTTCTTTGGCCTTTCGATCAAAAGATACTTCATTTGTTAAAATTTGATTTTTAATAAGCTGTTGAGTCAATGTACTGCCACCTGTTTTTGTATCGGAATTTGTTGCCTCCTGATAAATGGCACGTATAATTGCTTTGGGGACGATCCCTTTATGTTCCCTGAAAAACTCATCTTCTGTTGCAATAACCGCATCAATTAATACGTCGGAAACTTCATCCAACGATATTTCTTCCCGATGCAGGTCAGATCGTACATCACCGATATATTTTTCTCCGGCATAATACAATTTTGATGTTTCTTCGTAATTGTAAATATCTTTTTTCATACTTTCATAGCTTCTCACCGGCTCGTCTTTTACGAGCGAGGCAAAATAACCGGCACCTATTCCACCGGCAAATATAATTCCTACCATACCGACAATAATGAACAATAAAATTACATTCCAGACGACATCATATGTCATTCGGGATGTTCGCTGAATGATGCCCTTTTTCCATGCCGTTTTTAATTTATTCATATATTTATAGGTCCATTGTTTAATATCCATTGTTAAACCTCCTAAAAATCACTATCTATTATAGCATAATCGTTTTTGTACGTGTACAAGAAAGGAGTAAGTATTTGATTTCTGAAATTAATTATGATAAAAATATAGTATAATTATATACGCTATATGCGAAGATGGATTCCAGTAGCATTGCAGATCACTATTTAAGAGAGCTGGCGTTTGGTGAAAGTCGGTATATATGTGCAGGCGAATTACAATTCCGGAGCATTTTTAATTCATTTTACTTATGAAGAAAACGGTGGAACCATCGTTAACAATCTTAAAGTGGCATATGTATGCAACTAGGGTGGTACCGCGAACAATCTCGTCCCTTTTTTGGGAGGGGTTTTTTTTATGTTCAGGTCGAATCAAAAAAATATGGAGTGTGAGGAAATGGATATTTTACAAGATCTGGAAAGCCGAGGGTTAATTCAGCAAACGACAGATCGAGAAGGATTGGAAAAGCATTTAAAAGAAAAGCAAGTCACGTTATATTGTGGTTTTGATCCTACTGCAGACAGCTTGCATATTGGGCATTTACTGCCAATTACGATGTTGAAGCGATTCCAGCAGGCGGGACATAAGCCAATTGCGCTTATTGGCGGAGGAACCGGAATGATAGGTGATCCGAGTGGACGCTCAACCGAACGGTCGTTGAATACAGCCGAAGTGGTCAAAGGATTTAGTGAGAAAATTGAGCAGCAACTAGCCAAATTATTGAACTTTGACAACGGAGAAAATGCAGCAGTGGCACGAAATAATCATGATTGGCTGTCAAGCATGACGGCGATTGATTTTCTCCGAGATGCCGGAAAACATTTTAGCATTAATTACATGCTTGCCAAAGATTCGGTTACGAGTCGAATTGAACATGGAATTACGTATGCCGAGTTCAGTTACATGATTTTGCAATCACTAGATTTTCTGAAATTGTATGAGCAAGAAAATTGCTCATTACAACTAGGTGGCAGTGATCAATGGGGCAATATTACGGCCGGTATGGAATTTATTCGCCGTTCCAAAGGGGAAGAAGAAATAAAGGTATTCGGTTTAACGGTTCCGCTTATTACGAAGGCAGATGGGTCAAAGTTCGGAAAAACAGCCGGCGGGGCGATTTGGCTTGATGCCAGTAAAACAACGCCCTATGAATTTTATCAATTTTGGTTTAACACGGATGATCGGGACGTCATGAAGTTTTTAAATTACTTTACTTTTCTTGATCAAGTAGAGATAAATACATTGCAAACAGAAGTGGACAATAATCCTGGTGATCGGATTGCTCAGAAACGTCTTGCTGAAGAAGTGACGAAAATGGTTCACGGAGAAGAAGCATTAACTCAGGCAATAAAAATATCTGAATCGCTTTTTAGCGGTAATTTGAAACAATTAACTGCAAACGATATTGAACAAGGATTTAAGGATGTACCAACAAAAACATTAGCAAAAGCGGATATTGGCTTAGTGGATCTGCTGGTGGAAGCTTCCATCTCATCTTCCAAACGGCAAGCTCGGGAAGATATTAAAAATGGAGCCATTTATATAAATGGCGAGCGGAATCAGCATATTGACTACGCACTTTCGAAAAATGATCGAATTGAGGACAGATTTACAATTATACGTCGAGGCAGAAAAAAATACTTTCTAATTCGTTTTAGTTAATGGGGAAGACACGCATCGTGCCGAAAAAAGATGCGTGTCTTTTATTCATTTCGTCTGGATTTGGCATAATGCCCGCCAATTTTTTTACTGCGTTCTAGCAATATGCCGGCATCTGTGTAGCTGGAGGCTCGTAAAATAGCAGTGGATCCATATTTATGACGAATGGAGTCCATCACGTATCCGAGATCATGCTTTTTCATTGTTTCTTCAAATAATTGTAATTGCATTTTTTGCTGATCTACCAAGTTTGTTAATGTCACATAAACTCGTCTAATTTTACTGCGCCCATCATAAAACCGATTAAACAATTCCATACAAATATGATAAACTTCCATGGTGATGTTGGTCGGCAAATCGATGGACTGCGAACGGGAAAATCCGCCGCTCGTTTCTTTCGAGTAAGCTATTCCCAAATGAACGGTTTTGCCTGCCTGACGGTTAGCCCTTGCTCTGCGGCAAACTTCTTCACAAAGATCAAGAATACAAATTAGTGCTTCAGATTTGGAGTAATCCCGTAATAAAGATATCCCGTGTCCAAAGCTTTTTTGTTCAGTTTTTAGAAAATCGCCAAATACAGGACTAAGATCTATTCCCCAGGCATGCCAATATAATTGTTCACCCATGACTCCAAATCGTTTTTTTAAGCTATTTCGGTCATAAAGGGCTAGCTGCCCAAGCGTTACAATCCCCATATGATTCAAGTTTCGCTTCATTCGTCCCCCGATCCCCCAAATCGCCTCAACAGGAAATGGCCATAGCTTCTCCTTTACATCTTCATATTTACATTCCGCAATACCAATTTTTTTTGCATGCAGATCCATAACGACTTTTGCAAGAAATTTATTGTCGCCAATACCGATGGAACAAGTTAAGTTAAATGTACGAAGGAGATCTTGTTTGATTTTTTCAGCTACTTCCCAACGGTTTCCAAACAATTTTTCCAAACCATTTACCGTAACCCAAATTTCATCAACCGAGTAAGGGTGGATGGCCTCTTTTGGAGCATATTGATGGAGTAGTTTTACGATATCAATGGAAGCATGAAGGTAGTCTGCCATGTTTGCATCGACGATATATATATCCGGATCGTTCGGCAGTTCAAAAAAACGGCTAACGTTACTGATGCCATATTTTTTCTTTAATGCTGGGGAGGCAGCTAACACAATGCTTCCAGATCGGCTAGTATCTCCAACAACAGCAAGCATAACCTTCATCGGATCCAACCCTAACTTCACCGCTTCCACACTTGCATAAAAAGATCGCATATCAATACAAAGAACGTCATTACGAGGATAAAGCGAATAATCCATAGTTTTCACACCCTTAAACAGAACATGTGTTTCTATTATAAGGAGACTGATTAAAATAATCAATGGAAATTTATGTTTTTGTTTTTAATTTATTTTTGTGATAAAATACGAACAAACGTTCTTTTTTGGAGGGGTTGTAATGAAAAAAGTTATAAAAAGAGCTGTCCAATCCAAAGAGAAAATAGATATGATTTATTTGTCAAATGACAATCAAGTTTCTCGTCGCGTCATTCGAGTATTGACTGTAGCAGATTATTATGTCAAAGCTTACTGTTATTCAAAAAGGAAAGTCAGAACATTTAAATTGGACAATATTTTATCAATAGCATCTATACGGAACAGGACGGGGGCGTAATAATGAGCATGCAGGATCGAGGCACCAAGAAATGGACATCTTTAATGCTGCCCGAGCACGTGGAAATGCTTAAGCAGGTTTTTGCGGAAACATCCTATCAGGAAAAGCCGATGTTGGATGAACAACAAAAGATGAAAATAGATCGGGAGTTGTCGGATGCTTTAAACAGAGGGGGAAGTGTAGAAATCACTGTCTATCAAAATCATCGTTTGGATAAGGTAAGTGGAAAGCCTGTATACGTGGACAAAGGGAGTGGCTATTTGCGCATAAACGATTCAAATAATCCGGAAATTCCTCTCGCTAATATTGTTGACATTGAAATGACGTTTGGGAGTGAACTTGAATAATGGCACATTTTTCAAAAGAAGTTATATTTATTAAATTTTTGGAAAATCATTTTTAATGACGTATAATACTTTTATCACGCATTAACGGGCTGTAATAACGCTATCTCTATGCTTGAAAAATGAAACGTGAAGGTGGGGGGTAAACAGCCCGTAAATCCCTGATTCTGTTCAAGGGCCTTTAGGTCATCCTTTAGGGCTAACATTCCATGGGAGAGGAAAGGAATCCCCCCATTGAATGAAGTTTCACTTTATAAACTTTCGAGATTACTTGTGGTTCCAAACACGAGTAGTTCAATTAGAAATAAAATATGAAATAGTATGGAGGCCGGATAGGATGCGATATAAGCGAAATGAGCTTTTCAGGTACACATTTGAAGAACCAATTTCAGCGCGTTTTCAAATAGGCGAAATTGACGGTAGAAAAACAACAACATCTGAAGGGGAAGCAACGATTATTAATATAAGTCAAGAAGGGCTTAAATTAAATACAAAACTGAATATACCGGAAACAGAGCGCAGAGCTATCCTCTTACTTATCTCATTTAAACTAAATGAGGAGGAGTTCCATGTTCAAGGTAGAATTGTTTGGAAAAAGGAACACTATGACAAAGTAGACTACGTAGACTACGGAATAGATTTAATTATGGATGATGACAAGAAGGAAAAATTGGTGAAACAATTAAAGTTGTATGTTAAAACAAATAAATAAAAACCAAACTTCAAGGGCATAAGATAAGGAACCTGCTCATATAGGGAAGGAGTGATTACATGACGGCTGTAGCCCATTACTTTATTGCAATTCCGCTTCCGCTATCATTAAAAAGCTTTCTTGCAAATTGGCAGGATGTTTTACAAGAAGAATGTAATTATAGAAAATGGACATATAAACACGATCTACATATTACACTTAAGTTTTTAGGAGCAGTTGAAAAAGACGAAATAGAAAATGTGCAAAAGGAATTAAGAAAATTAACGAATTTGCCCTCTTTTTCCACAACAGCAGGCTCAATTGGTGCATTTGGTAAACTGACCAAACCACGGGTACTGTGGGCCGGAGTAGAGAAAACAGAGCAAATGGAAGCGTTATATGAACAAGTGGAGACCCGTGTCGCAGCGTTAGGGTTTGCGAAGGACACAAGACCTTTTCGTCCTCACATTACGTTGGCAAAGCAGTGGGATGGACCAGTAATACCCGATCGATTAACGGAAATGAAGAAACAATATCAAAATATACAGTATGAACTGCATGTGAAAGAAATTGTGTTATATCAAATATACCCGAAGCATACACCAAAATATGAGGTGGTTGAGCAGTATCCTTTAGTGGGTTCATAAATCCGATCTGTGTAGAGAGGCTTAGCTAGGCACTCATTATTTTGCACTATTTTAAATTGCGAAAAAAATAGTGTGGTTTTTTTGTATATCTATAAAGACTACAAACAAAAAGCATAGTAAAATTTATGTGAAGTGCGTGGGGGTAGAAAGCACATCAAATATTTTTGCGATTTCTATTCAAGAATTGAATATTTCCATCCATCCGGTGTATAGAATCCAAAAAATACCACAGAAAATAAAGATACCATACCATTAAGATTGCACCTAAATTACATGAAAAGATTATATTATTCTACAAAATTCGAATAAAAAGCCACAAAACCTTATTTATAAAGGGTTTGCGGCTTTTTAGATAATGCGCTCTACTTATTAACGTGAGTAGTACTCAACAATAAGTGCTTCGTTGATTTCTGCTGGAAGCTCTGCACGTTCAGGTAGGCGTGTATAAACACCTTCCATTTTGTCTGCATCAAAAGTCAAATAATCAGGCACAAAATTGTTAACCTCGATTGCTTCTTTAATAATATCGAGATTTTTCGCTTTTTCACGAAGACCAATTACTTGATTTGGTTTTACGCGGTAAGATGGAATATCAACGCGCTTACCGTCTACTATAATGTGGCCGTGATTAACAAGCTGACGAGCTTGGTTACGTGTACGGGCTAACCCGAAACGATAAACAAGATTATCCAAGCGAGATTCGAGCAAGACCATGAAATTTTCACCATGGATCCCTTTCATTTTGCCTGCTTCATCAAAAAGATTGCGGTATTGACGCTCGTTTAAGCCGTACATAAAACGCAACTTTTGTTTTTCTTGTTGCTGTAACCCATACTCGGAAACCTTTCTTCTTTGATTTGCTCCGTGTTGACCAGGAGCGTAAGGGCGTTTATCTAATTCTTTACCTGTACCAGTTAATGAAATGCCGAGACGACGTGACTTTTTCCAAAGTGAGCCAGTAAATCGTGACATAGGACATTTCCTCCTCTATTTTTTATTGGCATAAAATAAATTTACCGTGTCCCTAACGTTGTTCATTATGTTTTCATGTACCATCGCTCCAGCAGCAGAGAGTTACACGATACACCTCAACGATCGAGGAACAAAATGAGTTCAAGCGTGGTTCACTTAGGCTACCTTTTTATTTTACACAACGTACAGTATATAAGCTTTTCTGACACAAGTCAATTAATTCTAGTTCAAAACGAAAAAAGACTTGCACATTAGACATAAAATACAATTTTAGGGATATATGACTAGGAAAAAATGACTAATTGTTATATAATGGAATGAATAAAGAGAATGTTAAATAAGGCTGAACCGTATACATAAAAGGTGGGTGTAATTGGATGGAAAATGAAAAAAACAGTTTTGCTGAGAAATTAAGAAGCAGTTTTTTTGAACTAACTCATCGCATACCCCAAACCTCCTATGAAGAAATCATTCAACAGCTGACAAAAAGATTAAATGATTTATTGAATGGTAAATATACAAGCATGTATATATACAACAATTGGGACATGGATGAACTGATCAGTCATGACCCAGAGGCACCGGCATTTATCGAAAAGGCAATTGAAAAACTAAAGCAACAAGAAAACATACATTCATTGTTTGATGATTTAAATGTGGCTTCTGAAGTGGATGTTATAAAAATTGACTTGGATAAAGGTATGTGTTGCTATTTATTTTATATATGCAAAGCGACCGAAAGATGTAGAAATTACTTCCTTCAAGCGGCTACGACGGAACTGAAACATTTTTTAAAGATTGTCCAACGTTATTACAAAGGTAAAGTAGTCGATACAAGAAGTGACTATTTGTTTGATTTACAATCCCGGTTTCATCCAACGGTACCGGTAGCGACTATTTTAGAAGAAATAAGTAAAGAAATGCACGTGTTGTATCCAACTTTTTCATATTGTTTTTTGTTATCGCAAGACTATGAGCAGTCGGATAACGTTCCGGTTAAAACAATGGAATATAGTGGTGAAGCAGCGAATTCATTAAGCACAAAGGCATTTATAACCGGTAAAATGCAGCAAAAAACGGACAAGGCTCAAGAAAAAACCTTTTTATATGCCCCATTAAACGGAAGTCAAGGCGTTTATGGGGTGATTCAAATAGCTGTTCCTAGAGTTGTAAGCATACCACACGATGAAATAGAGTTTATTAGAAGATTTGCAAATACAGCAGGATATGCGATTGAACGAGTAACACTTTATCAAAACTCCACAAGACTCGTATCTGACTTGCAACTTATCAACGATACATCTCACAAATTAAACTCTAACTTGAAACTGAATGAAATTATTCAAATAATTAAACACCAAATGGCCGCGAGCTGTCCAGACGCTCAAATAGGTTTTATTTACAGTAATGCTCGCAACGACGGGAGTTTTGAAATTTTACCAGGCAGTACGTCGTATTTTAAGAAAGATGACGGTCGTAAATTTGCAGATTTCATTTTTGGACGGATAATGAAGCAACCGAAATCGATTTTTATTGGGGATTTCACACAAGATATAGGGAAAACACCATATCGTTCTGTAATGGCTGTTCCAATGCAAATGCCAGGAAATATTTACGGTGCAATCATGGTTATGCATGAAGAGCCTTATTCTTTTTCCTTTGAAAAGTTTAAATTGATGGAATCACTTGTCCAACACGCCACATTAGCTATATCAAATACTGTGTTAAAAGAAAAACTCGAGAAAACAGCAATCACTGATTATTTGACAAAGCTTCATTCCAGAAATTATTTGGACGAAGAATTGAATAGGCATATGGCAACCGAACAACAAGGGACATTGGTGTTGTTTGATATTGATAATTTTAAATTAGTTAATGATACGTTTGGACACTATACCGGGGACAAAGTAATTATACAAATTGCTGATACGATTAAAAAATATATTAGAAAAAGTGATACGGCAGCACGATGGGGTGGAGAAGAATTTGCAATATATTTACCGGGGATTACTACTGAAGATGGTATTCAGATTGCAGAGCGAATTCGTGAAAAGGTAGAAGATGTGACCAACCCAAAAGTAACGCTTTCATGCGGGATATCGACTTGGATAGAAAGTCGCGAAGACTCCGTCAGAGATTTGTTTATACGAGCGGATAAAGCACTCTATGAGGCGAAAGGAACAGGTAAAAATCGAGTAGTAAGTGATAAAGAAAAGAAGCAGAAAAGTTCTTGATAAGTAAAAAGATGGAAGGCAGCTGCTTAATAAGATAGCTGCCTTCCACTTATTTGTTTAAAATAGACTCGAGTATACGGACAAATTTTTCGAGATAAAGTTGGTCTGTTTCATTAAATCGAGCTTTAACAGGACTATCAATGTCAAGTACCCCAAATAGCTCGTCTTGTATTATTATAGGGACAACAATTTCGGATTGACTGGCACTGTCGCAAGCGATATGTCCTGGAAAAAGCATAACATCATCAACAAGTTGTGTCGCACGTTCTTTTATTGCTGTACCGCAAACCCCTTTACCATACGGAATCCGAACGCAGGCAGGTAACCCTTGAAAAGGCCCCAATACTAATTCGTTGTGCTTCCATAAATAAAATCCAACCCAATTGACCTCTTCGAGAAACTGATTTAATAGTGCAGATGCATTGGATAAAATAGCAATAGAATTGTCCTCGTCTTCCATTAGACTTTCCAATTGCTTTAACAAGAGTTCATAATCCTTAACGGTATTACCAGAATAAGCAGTTTTTATAAACATAAATCATTATCCCTTTCAGTTATTTTTATTAATATTCGACAATCCATGTAAAAGATGTCGATAACTTCATGCAGGAATCGTCGTTTCTTTGTCGTATTCTATTACTATAAAGGGGTGAAAATCAATGAAAGTGAATCAATCTAAACAAAAAGTAATTGATGCGGCCTCGTTACTGTTTTTTCAAAACGGTTTTCATGGGACATCAGTCAGAGATATTGCAGATAAGGCATCCGTTAACGTTTCGTTAATCAGCTATTACTTTAAAAGCAAACAAGGACTGCTTGAATATGCCGTTACTCGGTATTATGAAAGCTACCTGACAGCAATAGAAGGAACATTACAGCAGAGCAAATCTGAACCAGCGTTGGAACAACTTAAAAAATTGATAGATTCTATCATACAATATAAACAGGCTAATCACCAATTTACATGCTTCGTTCATCGTGAATTGACACTTGACTCGATTTTCGTACGGGAAATGGCCGTCACCTACTTAGCTAAGGAACATCATTTAATTAGTAAAGTATTTTTTGCTACATTGAAAAAAGGAAAACAAACAGATGAGAAAGAGTTTTTATTAATGCAATTAAAAGGAATGCTAATTACGCCTTATGTACTGAAAAATGATTGGAAAGATAAAGTGATTGGCACATATTCCCATCAACAATTTGCCCATAAATATACGGAAATAATTTATCGTTGGCTTGATTATATTATAAAGGGAAGCATGTAAAAATAGCGGACCTTGTTGAAACGACTTCAAGTTTGTCAAAAAAACAATTTTTTTGTATATTTTTAGCCAAAAATGTTGTGAACATGGTATCATTAATTATATAGTGTTAAGTAAGAATAAAATTTTATAATACATATATTTTTCGTGATAGAATGTAAAAAATAATATCCTTCTATATAGAAAAATAGCAAGGAGGTAAGAAATGGCCTACATAATAGGAGTTATCCTGGCTATCATCGTATTAATTATTATTGGCCTTATTTTACGCAAACGAGTTTATGAAACGGTTGACCAGCATGAAAGCTGGAAACTGGATATAATGAATCGGAATGTTGCAGCTGAAATAGCGCGTATGAAAAACTTGAATTTATCTGGAGAGACGAAAGAAAAGTTCGAGATGTGGAAAGATCGCTGGGAATATATCGTAACGAAAGAACTCCCAGATGTGGAAGAATATCTATTTGACGCGGAAGAGGCGGCGGATCGTTATCGTTTTCGAACAGCAAACAAAATCTTGCGTAAAATTGAACAAGTCCTTCATTCGATTGAGAAGGACATTGGTCAAATCCTGCTGGAGCTTGAAGAGCTGTTAAAAACGGAAGAGGAAAGTCGCAAGGAAGTAGAACAACTTCAGCCATTAATCAAAGATTTGCGAAAAACGCTTTCGCAAAACCGTTTTCAGTATGATAAAGCCGAAGTGCGGTTTGATGTAGAGATTGATGAACTGGAAGATGAGCTGAAGGAATATTACGAACAGGTGGCTTCCGGCAGTTATAGTGAAGCAAAAGAAATTGTTAATCAATTGAATGAGCGGATTAATGAGCTTGAAAAAGAGCTAAATGAATTTCCCGAAATATATCGGCTGTGCAGGCATGATTTACCGGCCCAGCTGGATGATTTGCATGCCGGATTAAGGAGTATGAAAGAAGAAGGATACCGAGTTGAACATCTCGGTTTTGAAAAAGAGATTAACGACTACCAAAGCCGATTATTGGATTGTGTGCATGCTTTAGAAAAAAGCGGAACGGAAGAAGTGAAAAAAACTCTTCCTGAACTGGAAGAGAGAATACAAGAAATGTATCAGCTTTTGGAAAAAGAAGCCCTTGCGAAAAATTATTTGGAAACAAAGATCCCTGGGTACCAATCGACGCTTAGTGAGTTTTCGAATCTTTTTCAGGGTACGAAAGAAGAAGTGGAACAATTGCGAAGTGCTTACTATTTTGAGGATCATGACACGGAAAAATATTTAACTTTAGAAAAAATGATCGACCAGTTGAACAATCAATTACAAGAAATAAAAGAGGATATGGATAATAAAAGTCTCGCTCATTCCGAATTAAGGAATCGACTTGAAGAAGGTTTCGCGCAGTTGGAAAAACTTCAAGAAGAGCACGAACAATTGAAAAAACGAATTAACAACCTGCGCAAGGACGAGCTGGAGGCAAAAGAAAAACTGACGGAAATGCGCGATCAAATTCAATATATACATCGTAAACTGACCAAAAGTAATATCCCGGGTGTACCAAACTACATATGGAATCTAATGGAAAGTGCAATTGAAAAAAATGATCGTGTATTTCAAGCATTGGAAAAGCAACCATTGGATATAAGTGCAGTTCAGCAAGCGTTATCCAAGGCGAACAAGGCCGTCAGTGAAGCAATGGATAAAACCGACGTTATGCTTGAACAAGCTTATTTAACTGAACAAGTGATTCAATATGCGAACAGATATCGAAGCGCTTATCCCGTATTGGCTGGCAAGCTGCATGAATCGGAGCGGTTATTTCGCTCAAATGAGTATGAGCTTGCGTTGGAACAAGCAGCCGCGGCTGTGGAAGAGATTGAGCCAGGCGCTTTAAAGAAAATCGAAAAAAATCAGGAAGCAATTGCACAATTGTAGTTAAATATTGGCAACATATAAGTAAAAGACTGCCTTTCAGAGAAGAATAACATCAAACGCTTCTGCTCTGGAGTCAGTCTTGTTTATTGCCTGAAATGCCACAGAAGGGTGAGGGACAAAAGAAAATGATTTATTTGGACAATAGTGCCACAACCGAGCCTGATCACTCTGTTGTACAAAGCTTTCAGCAGGTGACAGAACGTTTTTTTGCCAATCCATCCTCTCTTCACCATCTAGGAGGCGAAGCGGAAAAGCTGTTAATAAAGGCAAGAGATCAAGCATCGTATATACTTGGAGTGAATGCAGATGAAATTATTTTTACTTCGGGTGGTACAGAAGGAAACAATCTCGCTATTAAAGGAATTGCATTGCAGCATCAAAAGCGAGGAAAACATATTATTACAACTACAATCGAACATCCATCTGTATTCGATACATTGCGTAGCATGGAGAAACTTGGATTTGATGTCACTTATTTACCTGTTAACAATCAAGGAGTCATTTCAGTAGTTGATCTTGAGCGCGCTATCCGTCCTGATACGATACTTGTAAGTGTGATGCATGTCAATAATGAAATTGGATCTATTCAACCGATAACAGAAATTGGCGATTTATTAAAAAAACATCCCAAAATTTTTTTCCATGTGGATGATGTACAAGGATTGGGTAAAGTATCGCTGGGATTGAAAAAAAACGGTATTGATCTATGTACGTATTCTGGTCATAAAATACACGGTTTAAAAGGGACGGGCATGTTATATGTAAAAAACGGAACAACGTTATTCCCGTTATTTCATGGTGGAAATCAAGAGTTTGGAATTCGTTCAGGAACGGAAAATGTCGCCGGATATGTTTCGTTCGTTAAGGCGTTACGTCTCATAAAAGAAAGCGAAAGCCAAATGAGCGAAAAGCTCTATAAACTCCAACATTATGCAATAGAACAATTGAAAAAGATGGATGAAGTTATCGTAAACACACCATATGGAGCAGCTCCGCATATTATTAATATTTCGGTACCAAAACTAAAGCCGGAAGTCGTTATTCATATGCTAAGTGAAGAAAAGATTTTTGTGTCTACAAAGTCAGCTTGCTCTTCTAAACAAACAGATGAAAGTAGGGTGTTAGCCGCTTGTGGTTACCCGCCTTCCAGAACATCTTCTGGTTTGCGTATCAGTCTGTCTTACCACAACACAAAAGAAGAATTAAGTACCTTTGTACAAGTGTTAGAAAAATCCTTGAAACAATTAAAGACCGTATTGGAGTAGATTATTATGCAATATGACCATATATTAATTCGTTATGGGGAAATTGGTTTAAAAGGAAAAAATATAAGAAAATTTCTAGTTCGTTTACAGGAGAATATCCAGTATAAACTAAAAGAGTTTTCAAATATAAAAGTGAAGCGCACACAAGGAAGAATGTTCGTTTTATTAAACGGTCACGACCCTTATGCAGTTATGGATAAATGTAAACACATCTTTGGCATTTCCAGTCTCAGCTTGGCGATTAAAGCACAAAATGATGTCGACTTAATAAAAGAAGCAGCTTTGTTCGCGTTACAAAACAGTACAGATACTGAAACATTTAAAGTATCTGTCAAACGGGTGAACAAACAGTTCCCGATTCCTTCGCAAGAAATGAATCATGTGCTTGGGAGTCATCTGTTAACGCAAACAACAAATTACCGTGTAAACGTACATGAGCCGGATATTGAAATCAAAGTGGAAATTAGAGAAGAAGCGACCTATATTACATCTGAAACGATTCCCGGCCCCGGTGGCTTACCTGTTGGGACCGGTGGCAAAACATTACTTTTATTATCCGGTGGAATTGACAGTCCGGTTGCCGGTTATTTAGCAATGAAACGCGGTGTTCAAGTAGAGATGATTCATTTTCACTCGCCTCCTTTTACAAGTGAACGTGCAAAACAGAAAGTTATTGACTTAACGAAACAATTAACAGCCTATGGTAGCTCTATCAACATTCATATGATCCCATTTACAAAGCTGCAGCAGGAGATTGTTCGAGTAATTCCAAATGAATACACAATGACAATTATGCGTCGTGTAATGCTTAGAATCAGCGAAGTCGTATGCAAAAAAGAATCAATTTTATCCATGACGACTGGTGAAAATTTAGGACAAGTAGCGAGTCAAACAATGGAAAGTATGCATACCATTAATGAAGTAAGCAATTATCCAATATTAAGACCGTTAATTACAATGGACAAAAAAGACATTATAGACGTTGCAAAGCAAATAAATACGTACGATATATCGATTCGTCCGTATGAAGACTGTTGTACAATTTTTGTTCCAAAGTCACCGAAAACAAATCCGAAACGGGATAAAGCCAGTTACTTTGAAAAGCGAGCCGATTTTTCGGAATTAATTAGTGAAACAGTAAATCAAGCTGAAACGATTACTATTTCTGACTTGGATACAATGGAAAAGTCGATGGAAGATTTATTTTAGCAATGATCACGTAAGAAAATCAGCGTTTTCATCCTTTTCCATTCCCATGTCTATAAGGAAACTTCATTTGTACTATTTTCTATTGTTCTTTCCATATATTCTTCATTTGCTAACAACAACTACCAATTTTTAAAATGCATGAATCATCTTCTTGGTGCACATGATAAGCGTACCAAGGAGGTGAATGATCATGGCAAACCAAAACAATTCAAACCAATTGGTAGTTCCCGGTGCACAACAAGCGTTGGATCAAATGAAAACGGAAATTGCACAAGAGTTTGGTGTCCAGCTTGGTCCTGATACAACATCACGCGGGAATGGTTCTGTAGGTGGAGAAATTACAAAACGTCTTGTTACAATGGCACAACAGCAATTTGGCGGAACTCAACAATAACTGAATATAAAATGGCACAAGAAGGGTTGCTCCAATTTAGGGGTAACCCTTTTTTTAAAAGGTAAGAATGTATAAAATTTTGCGCATAGCTGTCTAGCTTCGACATACAAATGTTCTCGGTGGGACGAGAATTCACGCGCAGTCCCAGGACGCGGCGTTCTAAGCCTGCTAGCCCAGAAACTAGGCAACTTCCCGTAGCTCCTTACGATAAAGTAGACTTGACGATGGCTTTAGACAGAGGCTTAGTCGCCCTTATGCCTTTGGGTGAAATTCATCATCGATTCCATAAGGGAAGGCCAACTAAATACGGCCTCCCGCGCCAACGTTGGCATACCCCTTTTGCAGGGGCATGATTCCTTTATCTGGGATGATTTGGAATGTTCGATTAAAACCGCCACTTTGCGTGGCAAATCTTTACGGTGGGGCGAAAGCGAAGCTACAGTCTCAACATCGAACCACCAGCTCCCGTCTGCGCAGTCGCTACGTTTCTAAGCAGGGCGCTTGCGTATTTCTTATTAATCAAAGCAAACTATTTAGCTGGTTTTGCTAGTTCATTTTTCAATTCGTTGCTCCATTTTTTGTTAATCCCTGCATAAATGAAAAGAAGCTCCACAAAATAGGAGGAAAAAAAGGAGTATACTCGTGCTTCCATACTTTGGAATTGGTATTGTATTGCTTTTATTGTTTATTACCTTTCTATTTATGCGTATATACATCTCATGCAACATCGTCTATACAGTCGACGAGCAATTTATTATAATCCGTATCCACCTATCGCGTTTGCAAGTTTATAAAAAGGTAATTTTGCTTGAAGAAGATATTGAACGAGAACAAACAAAACAATCAAGCATATCTCATTTGTTTCATTCTTTTCGGAATAAAAGCAAGAAATTCATTCAATATTTGAAGCAATTGTCCAATTCGGCAACTATTTTATTTCATTATGTCCACGTTCACCGCGTGAAGTGGCATACAAATATTGGAACAGGGGAGGCAAGTACAACCGCTGTTTCAACAGGCAGTTTATGGAGTCTAAAAGGTATTATTACTCGTATGATTACAGGGCAATCCGTACTTATGTGCCGCCCAGATATTTTCGTCTTTCCAAAATATAATCAAGTTACATTTCAGTCGACATTTGACTGTATGGTATCTTTAAATGTCGGGAAAGCTATTGTTGCGATTTTCAGGATATTAAAAAAGACAAAAATAAAAAAAGAAGTATTTACTTAGGAGGTCATATTAATGGAAGAGCATCCAATTCAAGGTTTAATGACGACAGCAATGGAAAATTTAAAAGATATTGTAGAAGTAAATACGATCATCGGTGATCCTGTTGAATCACCGGATGGAAGCATGATCATACCAGTTTCAAAACTTGGAGTAGGCTTTGCGGCCGGGGGAAGTGAATTCAATGCCAGTCAGAGCAACGACGGCGATAGTAGCTCCAATGAATCGATGTTGCCGTTTGGAGGAGGAAGTGGTGGAGGTGTATCCATTAACCCTGTTGCTTTTCTAGTTGTAAGCAAAAAAGGAGTAAATATTATTCATATTGATGAAAATACCCATATATATGAAAAAATGATCGATCATGCTCCGCAAGTCGTTGAGAAAGTGCGCCAACTGTTAAAAAGTGATAGTAAAGAAAAAGACGATCAATCTGGAAACTATGAAATTTAATTATCGATTATCATCACACTACAACTTGTATCATTGGACAGATAAAAAATACTCCTTCATACTAAAAGCAGAACATTTAAATATATCAAAAAGGAGCGATTAAAATGGTACAAGTAACATTTAATGGTGATCCAGTTACACTTGTAGGGACGGCAATAAAAGTTGGAGATGAAGCACCGGATTTTAACGTGCTCTCAACTGATTTGGGACAAGTAACACTTAGCGACTTCAAGGATAATGTGAAATTAATTAGTGTTGTACCTTCTGTGGATACAGGGGTTTGTGCTACACAAACAAAACGATTTAATGAAGAGGCAGAAAAACTAGGTGATGTTCAGGTGTTGACCGTCAGCATGGATTTGCCATTCGCTCAAAACCGATGGACTGAAAGTAATGATATTCAAAACTTGAAAATATTGTCTGATCATCGTGATGCTGATTTTGGAAAAAAGTATGGTGTGTTAATTAAAGAATTACGCCTATTGTCAAGATCTGTTTTCGTCGTCGATAAAAATAATCAAGTGTCTTATGTGCAATATGTGAATGAAGTAACTGACCATCCCGATTATGATGCAGTGATCGACCATATTAAAAACAAGATGTAAGGAACGGTATAAATTTATATAGTGTACGGAAAAGAAAAGCTCTCCCTTGACTATGGGGAGAGCTTTAGCTGTGTTAGGGCCAATACTTAAATGGACAATCTATTTAAAACACACCTTAAATAAAGCTTTAGTATACAATTTCAAGCAAACATTTGATACAATACGCTTTAGGTATAAAGAATGGAGGTTCAAGCATGCCACAATCAACCGTTGAAGTATTATTTGAATGGATTGATACGACTACAAACATGGTACAAACTCAAGTAAATGAACCGTATTTGGAAAGCTTGATTATATCAATGGAACTGGCGATGTATGGAGAAATACCAGCGGATATAGATGAAGTTTTACTACAAAAATTAAAGCACAAAGATGATAAAATATCCAGCATCGCTTTTCAACCGGAAGAATTACGTAAGGCATTTCAACTGGCTGTTTTAAAAGGAATGAAAGATTCTACACAACCACAACATGTAATGACACCGGACACAATTGCAATGCTGATGGGTTATTTGGCAGAAAAAGTAACTGCAAAAAAAGAGCAGATCCGGATTTTTGATCCTGTTGTCGGTACAGCTAATTTGCTTACTATTGTAATGGATCAACTAAACGCCAATTTAACCGCTTATGCTAATGAAATCGATCCAACATTACTTCGACTATCTGTTCTACAGGCAAATTTACAAAAGAAAGAAATTGAAATTTTCCATCAGGACAGTTTGCGTCCTTTTTTGCTGGATCCGGTTGATGTAGTTGTTGCTGATTTACCGGTTGGCTATTATCCCGATCAAATGCGAGCGCAGGAATTTGAACTAGGTATGAAAAATGAACATTCTTATGCGCATCATTTGTTAATTGAACAAAGCATGATGTACACAAAAAACGGTGGGTTTTTATTATTCCTTATCCCCGAATTTTTGTTTGATAGTGACCAATCCAGCCAATTGCACGAATACTTACATAAGCAGGCACATATCGTTGGGCTGTTTGAACTGCCGGAGAGTGCGTTTAAATCAAAACAGCATAAAAAAAGTATATTACTCTTACAAAAAAAGGGAGACCAAACGGAATCCCCAACGCAACCATTGCTTGTAAAAATACCTGCACTGAATAATACAGCAGCAATGGAAGACATTTTAAATAAAATTAATGCATGGTTTGCGGATATAACAGAGAGATAAAAGAATGGGGGATTCGTGTGACAAAAATATTAGCAATTAATGCAGGTAGCTCCTCTTTGAAATTTCAATTCTTCCAAATGCCGGAGGAAAGCATTTTGGCGAAAGGTTTGATTGAACGGATTGGATTAACGGATTCTATCTTTACAATGGAAGTCAATGGAAGTAAGGAAAAGGAAACAAATGATATAAAAAATCATGAAGCGGCAGTAAAAATTGTCTTGAATAAATTGATAGCGTTTGAGGCGATTAAATCATTGGATGAAATAGATGCAATCGGTCATCGGGTTGTACATGGCGGAGAACATTTCAGTGATTCCGTTTTAATTACAGAAAAGGTTATTCAAATTATTGAAGAAGTATCGGAGCTGGCGCCATTACACAATCCGGCCAATTTGACAGGTATTTATGCTTTCCGGGAATTACTTCCAGAAGTTCCAATGATAGCTGTGTTTGACACAGCGTTTCATCAAACAATGCCGGAAAAATCTTATCTTTACAGCATTCCGTATACATATTATGAAAGTTATAAAATTAGGAAATATGGTTTTCATGGCACTTCACATAAGTATGTTTCTCATCGTGCAGCAGAATTGCTGCAAACACCATTGGATAAATTACGATTAATCTCTTGTCATTTAGGTAACGGTGCGAGTATAACGGCTATTCAAGATGGTAAGTCGATAGATACTTCTATGGGGTTTACTCCACTTGCTGGCGTTACAATGGGGACACGTTCCGGAGATATTGATCCGGCAATTATTCCGTATTTAATGGAAAAAACAAACATGTCAGCAATAGAAGTTATAGATGTTTTAAATAAAAAAAGTGGTATGCTCGCTTTGTCTGGTTTTTCAAGTGATCTACGAGATATTGAAGAACAAATGGACGAAAATAATAGAGCTGAGCTCGCGTTGGAGGTTTTTGCAGCAAGAATTCATCAATTCATTGGTTCATATGCTGCGAAAATGGCAGGAGTAGATGCAATTATTTTCACAGCCGGCGTTGGGGAGAATAGCGATGTCATACGTAAAAAAGTGTTAACCGGTTTGGAGTTTATGGGAGTTTATTGGGATCCATCATTGAATAGAATCCGTGGAAAAGAAGGATTCATTAATTATCCTCACTCACCGGTAAAAGTAATTGTCATTCCAACTGACGAGGAAGTTATGATTGCAAGAGACACGCGAAGACTTATGAATTCATAAATCATGGAGGTGAGAACTGTTGTCTATACATAAACATAAAAAACAGACAAAACCGATAAAATGTATGGTAGTTACCATTAGTGATACTCGTACTATCGAAACAGACAAAAGTGGAAATTTAATTATAGAATTACTGGAAAATGCGGGACATGTTGTCGAAAAGCGAAAAATAATTCCGGACCAACCAGAGAAAATAAGTCAGGTGATCGAAGAAGGCGCTCATACGTCAGAGGTTGATGCGATCATTACGACTGGGGGTACAGGTATTGCTGCACGCGATGTTACAATTGAAGTAGTCCAAAAAATGCTGGATAAAGAAATAACCGGTTTCGGCGAATTATTTCGAATGCTGAGTTATACGGAAGATATTGGTTCTGCGGCACTTTTATCACGAGCAATAGCTGGGGTTTATACCAACACGGCTATCTTTGCGATACCCGGATCTTCCGGAGCAGTAAAGCTGGCAATGAATAAATTGATTTTACCTGAACTTGTTCATATCGTTAATGAAATAAAAAAAGATCTGTAAGACCGAACGTGTTTCAGCATATTGATTTTTTAGTGACAAGTGAGTTTGAAATAAAAAAGGCTGGGACATATCGAAGTTGGTAAGTTTAAAAATCCAAATAATGAACCAAATAAGCTCTGGAAATATACGTAGACTTCTGCAGGAGGAAAGGCATCGGTGAGACACTGGAAGAGCGTTAGCTCTGAGGAGCCTCACCAGCCGCCTGCGGCAAAGAAGACACCGTGAATGCAGCGCATGAACGGATGTCGCGCTTGTGCCCTGCGGGTGAAAGCGAAGTATATTTCCGGAGCGAAGGCATACTCTAAATTTAATTGTTCGGTTTTTTACTTGATAAAATACTTTTGTCCCAACCCCTTATGCGCTATTTAGTATTAACGTACAACTAAAACATCGCAAGAGGCATGTCTTGCAATATTTTCCGATACACTACCGATGAGAAAACGTTCTACAGCGTTTAACCCCGTAGCACCACATATAATTAAATCAGCGTCAAATTCTTTTGCAATATCCTTTGAAATGACAACTCGAGGTGACCCGTATTTAATGGATGTTAAAATATTATGAACACCGTTCGCTTTTGCATCTTCCGAATAACTGTCCAGCAACTCTTTAGCATGGTGTTCGGCTCGCTCAGATAATGTTCTGTCATAAGCTTCAGCGGTGGCAAAAGTTCTGGAGTCAACTACATGTGTAATAATTAAACGTGCATTATTGTCTTTAACCATATCTAATGATTTTTTAAACGCCTTTTCTGCGGCTTCAGATCCATCTACTGCGACGACAATGTTTTTGTAGTTAAGCTTCATCATATAGACCTCCTTTATTATTTACATACCCTCTACACCGAATTATAACCTATCCTACGCCAAAAATGGAATATTTTTAAATGAATTGTTACATATTTTTGTACATACTAAATAAAGAGGTGATATAAATGGAGAAGAAAAAGGGTAATAAAAACGGAAATAAAATTGAAAAATATAAAAATGAAAAAGATATTGATGTAGTAAAAAATCAAGTAATGGAAAGTTATCAAGACGGAGTAATCGAAGACCAGCTGGACAACAACCGAGGTATATATACGTTTAATAACCAAAAAAAATAGTGGAAATCATCCCTTTAAAATGAAAAAGCTGCTCAGATAACAGAATAATGCATAAAAATTATGAATAATTATGATGATTTTTGTATACTTTTTTGTTACAATATAGTAGCTTCAGGTATATATACCAAATAACAGAAAATTTATTAAAGGGATGGTGTACTGAATGAAAATAGGAGTACCAAAGGAAATATTAAATAACGAGAATAGAGTTGCAATGACTCCTTCAGGAGTCCATTCATTAGTAGGTGCTGGTCATGATGTTTATGTACAGGCAGGGGCAGGCCTTGGATCTACTTTTACCGATGAGGAATATGTAGAAGCAGGAGCAACAATTGTATCCACCGCCAAGGAAGCTTGGTCTCAGGAAATGGTTTTGAAAGTAAAAGAGCCTTTAGCGGAAGAATATGATTATTTTTACGAAGGACAAATTATTTTCACTTATTTACACTTAGCTTCTCATCCGGAGTTAACAAAAGCGTTAATGGATAAAAAAGTAACAGCAATAGCATATGAAACAGTTCAACTTGATAACAACGCTTTACCACTTTTGGCACCGATGAGTGAAGTTGCCGGCTATATGGCGACACAAATCGGCGCTCAGTTTTTAGAAAAAACAAAAGGCGGAAAAGGGGTTCTTTTAGGTGGAATTCCAGGGGTTAAAAGAGGAAAAGTAACGGTTATTGGTGGTGGAAACGTCGGTGCTAATGCCGCTAAAATTGCAGTAGGATTAGGCGCTAACGTTACATTGTTTGATTTGAATCCAGCCCGTCTGAAAGAATTGGATGAATATTTTGGTTCTAAAGTAAATGTGCTGATGTCTAATCCAATGGATGTGGCAGAAGCAGTTAAAGCGTCCGATCTAGTGATTGGTTCCGTTCTAATTCCGGGAGCAAAAGCACCAGTGCTTGTATCGGAAGAAATGATCCAAGGCATGTCGGAAGGCTCAGTTGTTGTTGACGTTGCAATTGACCAAGGCGGAAACTTTGCAACAAGTGATCGAATTACGACACATGATGAACCAACTTTTGTAAAACATGGTGTAGTGCACTATACAGTTGCGAACATGCCTGGAGCAGTACCAAAAACGTCGACAATCGGCTTAACAAACGCTACAGTTCCTTACGCAATGCAAATTGCCAATAAAGGATATAAACAAGCTTCTATCGATAATGGTGCATTGCAGAAAGGCATTAACGTTTTGAATGGAAAAATTACTTCTAAAGGTGTCGCTGATGCACTCGGATTTGAGTATCATGCAGCTTCTGATTTAATACAACAATAATAGTAGCGTAAAAAGGGCGTATCACTTATGTGGTGCGTCTTTCTTAAAAGAGAGGAAATTATAAATCTTGCTATAGCTTTCTAACTTAAGCGCACAACCCCTCGAGGTCTTAAGCAATAACCATTCGTGGCAAAAATTGCCCCTACCTACGATTTCTTACTTAAGCATGTCCAGCTGACTAGGGCGCTTGCGCTTTTTTAAAAGGTAAGAAACCACCATGGCTCGCCTTGAGCGAGCCACCATCTATCATGAAAATGAATTTTTAATCTTGATTGGGAGTATACCTTTATTATTTAATGACAATACAGTTAATAACAATACGACCAGATCGAAAATACAATGGTGGATCCTCAAAAGGGATTACCCCGCGTAAGAAACTGGTTGTGGCAGTACAGAAGTACCATCTATTGTGACTTGATCACGTATACAAAAATTTCGCAAGAAAACTACTGTCATTTGTATTGTTAATTTGATGATGAGGTGATTCTCCCATGGAAGCAATGATTGAGAGATGTGCAGGTTTGGATGTGCACCAGGAAACAGTGGTCGCTTGTGTCTTATATGGTCCCTTAGACAAACGACCAAAAAAGTCCATCGAATCTTTTTCAACATCTACAAAAGGTTTATTAAAACTAAATGATTGGTTGACATCGATGAAAGTAACGGATGCCGTGATGGAAAGTACGGGTGTTTATTGGAAACCGGTATGGAATATTCTCGAAAATCACTTTCGTCTTGTGCTTGCCAATGCCAAACATGTAAAGAATGTCCCGGGAAGGAAAACGGATGTTAAAGATGCCGAGTGGTTAGCCAAACTATTACGAAGCGGACTCATTGAAGGTAGCTTTGTCCCACCTGAAGATATTCGGGATTTACGGGACCTTACCCGTTACCGTAAAAAGCTGGTTAATAACCGTACGGCTGAACAGAATCGTATCCATAAAATTCTTCAGGATGCCAACATCAAACTTACTTCTGTTCTATCTAATATTTTTGGTAAATCGGGGCGTAAAATATTAGAGGCCATTATAAATGGTGAAAAAATCGAAGTGAAGGAACTTCAAAAAATGGTGCATAAGCGTGTAAAGGCCAGTCTAACAGACATAGCGGAATCCATCAATGGTCGAATTCGCCGTCATCATCGGGATATGCTTCGCTATCATTGGGAACACATGATATATCTGGAGAAAACATTGAGAAACTTAGAAGAACAAATCGACCAATGTTTAGAACCCTATCGGAAAGAAGTAGAGCTTCTTGATACCATTCCTGGTGTAAACAAGGATTCAGCCGCTGTATTTGTTGCCGAGATGGGTGTTGATATGTCCGTCTTCGATAATTGTCCCAAACGTGCTGCATCGTGGGCAGGTGTAAGTCCAGGGAATAATGAAAGTGCCGGAAAAAAAAAGAACACAAAAGTGCCAAAAGGGAATAAAGCGTTAAAAACGACGGCAATAGAATGTGTATTAGGCACATCGAGACAGCATAATCGAATAACCGCACATCGAAAAAGAATAGCCAAACGACAAGGAAAGAAAAAAGCAAATATGGCTTCGGCACATTTACTTTTAACCATTGCTTTCAATATTTTAAAGACAGGAGAACCTTATCATGAACTGGGACCAAATTATGTACAACAGCACCATAAAA
>NZ_JBPYCR010000020.1:0-50848 GCF_051846915.1 Virgibacillus sp. W0181 | reverse complement strand
TTAGCAACCGATGAAACAGGTACGCTCGTAGTTGATGACTTGAAGCCGGGCAATTACCAATTTGTCGAAACAGCAACCATTCCAGGATATGATCTGGATGCGACACCCATCCCATTTGAAATTGCGATTGGACAAACGGAAGCAGCCGAGGTTAGCTTTGAAAACCCACTAAGTACCGGATCAGTGGAACTGACAAAAGTCGGTGAAGAAGGAAATACCCTAGCAGGAGCGGAATTCACCTTAGAGAATGGAGCTGGGGAAAAATTACTAACGGGGCTCACGACCAATGAAGCAGGCATACTTGTTGTCGAAGACCTGAAGCCAGGCAATTACGCATTCATCGAAACGAAAGCACCATTCGGCTATCAGTTGGATGACACGCCGATTACATTTGAAATCGTGTTTAATCAACAGACAGCAGCTGAAGTCCAAGCAGAGAATCAGTATCTTCCAAGCACGTTCGAGCTAACGAAAGAAGGGGAAGACGGTCAGCTGTTGGAAGGTGTCACATTTGCATTACAGGATGCCAACGGCAGTCCATTGCGAGAAGGCCTTCTGACGAATGAAGCAGGAAAACTAACGATTGATGACTTGACGCCAGGCTCTTATCAATTGGTGGAGACAGCCACCGTGCCGGGTTACGACTTGGATACGACGCCTATCCCATTTGAAATTGGCTTGGGACAAACCAATGTAACGGAAGTTACTTTTGAAAACCCATTAAGCACCGGTTCAGTAGAGTTAACGAAAGTCGGTGAAGAAGGGGACACTCTAGCAGGAGCGGAATTCAGCTTAGTGGATGAAGCTGGGGACGAACTGCAAACGGGTCTTACGACCAATGAGGAAGGACTACTCGTTGTTGAAGACCTGAAGCCAGGAAATTATGCATTCGTTGAAACGAAGGCCCCATTCGGGTACGAGTTAGATAATACCCCGCATGAATTCGAGATTGTGTTTAATCAGCAAGAGAGATTAACGCTAGAAGCAGAAAATGCATTGACGACAGGTTCCGTTGAGCTAACAAAGCTTGGAGAGGACGGAAGTACGTTAGAAGGGGTTGTATTTGAGTTACAGGATGATACAGGCACAACCTTGCAAGAAAACTTAGCAACCGATGAAACAGGTACGCTCGTAGTTGATGACTTGAAGCCGGGCAATTACCAATTTGTCGAAACAGCAACCATTCCAGGATATGATCTGGATGCGACACCCATCCCATTTGAAATTGCGATTGGACAAACGGAAGCAGCCGAGGTTAGCTTTGAAAACCCACTAAGTACCGGATCAGTGGAACTGACAAAAGTCGGTGAAGAAGGAAATACCCTAGCAGGAGCGGAATTCACCTTAGAGAATGGAGCTGGGGAAAAATTACTAACGGGGCTCACGACCAATGAAGCAGGCATACTTGTTGTCGAAGACCTGAAGCCAGGCAATTACGCATTCATCGAAACGAAAGCACCATTCGGCTATCAGTTGGATGACACGCCGATTACATTTGAAATCGTGTTTAATCAACAGACAGCAGCTGAAGTCCAAGCAGAGAATCAGTATCTTCCAAGCACGTTCGAGCTAACGAAAGAAGGGGAAGACGGTCAGCTGTTGGAAGGTGTCACATTTGCATTACAGGATGCCAACGGCAGTCCATTGCGAGAAGGCCTTCTGACGAATGAAGCAGGAAAACTAACGATTGATGACTTGACGCCAGGCTCTTATCAATTGGTGGAGACAGCCACCGTGCCGGGTTACGACTTGGATACGACGCCTATCCCATTTGAAATTGGCTTGGGACAAACCAATGTAACGGAAGTTACTTTTGAAAACCCATTAAGCACCGGTTCAGTAGAGTTAACGAAAGTCGGTGAAGAAGGGGACACTCTAGCAGGAGCGGAATTCAGCTTAGTGGATGAAGCTGGGGACGAACTGCAAACGGGTCTTACGACCAATGAGGAAGGACTACTCGTTGTTGAAGACCTGAAGCCAGGAAATTATGCATTCGTTGAAACGAAAGCCCCATTCGGGTACGAGTTAGAGGACATCCCCATTGAATTCGAGATTGTGTTTAATCAGCAAGAACCAATGTATTTAGATTTTAAGAATAACTTATTAAAAACGGCATTACAGATTGTAAAAGTTGATGCGACTACAGACGCTGCATTACGGGGAGCAGTCTTTGATATCTTTAATAGTGAAGAAAAGCTCATTTCAACGGTAACAACAAATGCAAATGGAATGGCGACCGTTAACGGGTTAACACCAGGCGAATATCAATTAGTAGAAACGAAAGCACCATTTGGTTATGTAAAACTGGAAAGATCGTTGGATATCACAATAGAGCTAGGGGATAACAAGAAAGAAGTTATTGTTGAAAACACCCCTAAAGAAACTGAGGAAAAGAAAGAAGTAGGGCCACCAAGTTCATCTAACAATAATTTTGGTGACAAACTGCCACAAACAGGAGAAGAATGGTTACGATATGCAATTGTTCTTGGATTGATGTTTGTTGGAGTAGGTAGTTTCCTCTTATATACACATATTCGACGAATAAGAAAAACGGAATTTTAACAGCAACTTTAATTAAAATAGTTATAAAAGAAATGGGAAAACATTTCTTTTATAACTATTCTTCTTTTAAGTAAATGAAGGGTAAAAGTGAATTGAGGCGATCCATGGTGAAAAAAGGAAGGTTATGGATGGGCACAGCATTGATTGTTTTGGGAGCCATACTTCTTGCTGTTCCACTAATCTATGAATCGTATACATCAAAACAAGGCGAAGAACTCATGCATGCAATGAATCTATTAAAAGCTGATGCATGGAGTCAACAAAAGAATATTGAAACAAACTATACAAAAGAGGAATTACAGAACGTTTATGAATTAGAAATTCCATCTATTGATTTAAAGCAGTATGTATTACCGAAGACAACGGAGAAAAACTTGGCAATAAGCTTAACACAAATTATTGAAAATCAAAATCCTGAAACAGATAATATATCAATAGCCGGTCATCGAGGGTATCGGGGGGATCGGCACTTCCGAAATCTGCCTGATGTCAAAAAAGGTGATGAAATAATTTTAACGACAGAAAATGAAAGATATCAATATAAAGTAACGGAAATTAAAATCGTAGAAGAAAACGAAACAGATATACTAGAGAATAAAGGAGCGGAAATAACGTTATTGACATGTACATTATCCGGAGATAAAAGAGTAGTCGTAAAAGGAAAATAATAATTGACTTTTTAAGCCATCGCAAAGCTTTTAATAGCTTTGCGATGGCTATATATATGTTCGGTAAAAGCGACGGAATATCACCTGCTCAAGTAAAGTATCTATTTTTTAAAAATTCATCTACCCGCTTTGTGCCCACCATTTTTTTCAGATGGAGCATATATTAATTAATGAATTCAAGTGACGAAGGAGTGGGCCAGTTGGAAGCGAACAAAGGGAAATCGTCCAAACGCAATGAAGAGTTTCCTTTTCATGACTTGATGTCGCGGATGGATTCTTTTTTTCAAGGATCATTTAGAAACTTCAACACGTTTTGGAATCCTGAAAATTTCAAAGTAAATATGCATGAAACAAAAGATAACATGATCGTGGAAGCGGTGTTGCCGGGCTATAAAAGAGATCAAGTTGAAATTGAAATTCTCGGAAGTCAACTGCGGATAACCGTGGAAGATAATGCTTCAATGGAAGTGGTGAATGAGCAGCATTACTATAAACAAGAACAGTCTTTTCGAAAAGCAGAGCGCATCGTGTCTTTGCCTTTTCCAATTTCCAAAAAAGATACGAAAGCAGCATTTCATAATGGAATATTGAAAATTACGATTCCCAAAAACAATGAAAGTAGAACGTTTGTTGATATTGAACCTACGGATGATTAAATGAGAAAGAAAGCGGGTAGCTTGCCTTAAGCTGCCCGCTTTAAATAATGAATACTAAAATCCAATGTTATTTTTTCACGCTGTTTTTCAATTTGGAGATCATTGGACTTACTTCACTATACAGTTTATTTATTTGGAAGGCTGTTTCAGTAATTTTATCCATGTCAAATTGACCTTCCGGATTACGGAAACGAGCGATGAGGTTCGGCATTGCCGCACTTTTTTTCTTAGGCGGTTGCTCCCTCATGGGTCTTGTGAAAATCATATGCGGTGGTGGTGGACCTGGCCTTCTTGGTCTTTCTGGAAACATACGAATACTCCTTTCGCGACAAATATTTTTTAAATAAGGTTAGAAAGTATAAAGTTTTGTGCATAGCTGTCTAGCTTAATCTCCCAGCCCCTCGAGGTCTTAAGCAATACGTGGCAAAGTCCGCCACCACGATTTCTTGCTTAAGCTTGTCAGGGCTTTCCAGGGCGCTTGAGCTTTTCTTAAGCAATGGCTTATTTCGATTAAGTGAAAACCGATTACTTAAATGAAATACACATAGCCCCAGTGAGTAGTGGTTTACGAATTTTTCCATTACCTTCTTCTTAATAGTCTATTCGTTGATTTCAGAAGCGGTAAGGTGTTTGTACCCTACTTGTAAATAAACTTCCTGTGCCAAGCAATGTTTGCATGGATGCGACATAGTCTAATAAATCAATGGGTTGGCAGGAGGTGTGAGAATGGGAGTCGTCCGAACAGATCAATGGTTAGCCGGCTATTATAAAGAACCAACCCGCATATGTAAAAAACTACTAAAGTATTTCCCGGAAGCATCCGCTGCCGAGCTGCATGAGTATCTCGGTTTGCACGGAATGTACCAACAGCCTATCAGTGATGGAGCGCGCTTAATTGAAGCAATGCGTACAACAGATGTTTGGAGGGTTGTTCAAAAGGAAAACCAACACTTGCAATTAAAATGGAATGGCCCGAATATACCAATTTTTATTTTGCCCTCCGATCATGATAATTACCACTTGCGGCGGGATCATAAAGGGAAGTCAGGTTTAGCATTCTCTGATAAATTGTTTTTGTTTATTTCGGAAACAAATACTCGTACGGAAATTCGCACGCTTTTCACCCATGAATACAACCATGTATGCCGACTCGCCCATAATAACAAAGACGAGAAGAAATATACATTGCTAGATACAGTAATTTTAGAAGGGTTAGCTGAAAATGCAGTTCGCGTACTTTTCGGAGAAAAGGAAACAGCTGCATGGACAACATACTACACGAATAACCAACTCGAAAACATGTGGAAAGAACTTATTGTTCCCAATAAACATGTCAAAAAAGAGGCTTACCGCTATGAAGAAATATTGTATGGATTTGGGCGGTATCCGAAAATGGCCGGGTATTGTGTCGGTTATTATATCGTCAAAAAATATATGAAAAAGACAAATAGAAATGTTGACCAACTGCTGCACGTGCCTACAGAAACGCTTGCACAACTGAAAAGCAATGAAGGAAAACCTGCTGATTAGATTAAAACTTTCACTACCTCAAGATAGCAGCGCCCGGCTGGAGGTGGATGCCATTCTCCAATCCGGGCGCTTGTATACATTTGTACCAAAGTACAATGTATTTCCTACTTTAAAATGACCTTTACTTGCTTAAAAGAAGAATGGCAACAGGATCAACGTGCCGATTGCTCCGAGTGCAATGCCGGCCCCAAAGCCTAGCCGATATCGACGATACCTATTGGGACCGTAAGCCCCGTATGGTCTATAGGAAGGGCCGAAAAAGCCATAACCAAAACCGCCAAAATTTTGTCGGTTGCCTATTGGATCCAAGAACACTTGATTACGGTTAACGTGTCTAATAACTCCTCTATGCACAACTCCATTGCGTGTTCTTATTTCTACTGCTCTTCCTTTATATCGATTACATAAATGAAAATAATGTCCGGTTGACAATGTATCACCTCCAAAATTTCTATCATATAGGACATCTTATGTGCGCTTGATGCACATTGGAAAGGCTTTTAGGTAATAATTTGTAAGTGGTATCGGTGCCCAAATTCCGCTAAAACCATATCCATTTTCACTAAGTAACATATATTAGTTAATAAAGATAAAGAGGAGGTGTTAATAGATGAGTGAAGCAGGATACGGCCACGGCAGTGGGTTTGCGTTAATTGTAGTATTGTTTATCTTACTCATTATTGTGGGTGCAGCATATGTAGGTACAGGTTACTAAAGCAAAAGTTATGAAAGGGAGGTTATATTATGTCATATGGATGCTATGGTGGTTATGGCTCCGGTGGATACGGAGGCTGTGGCGGCGGTCATGGCGCCGGTCGAGGATTCGCCTTGATTGTTGTGTTGTTTATTTTGCTAATTATTGTAGGAGCTGCTTGGTATTGCTAACAGACAGGGAGGAACCTGTTTTATAAAATCTCTGCTGGGCGGTTTTATTGACTATACCGTCCACTATTCGCCTTTCGATAATGTTTGTCAAAGAACAGATGAAAGGAGTCGGTTAGCTACCAAACAGTAAGTTTCGATATACTAAATGAACAGTTTTACAGAGGGAAGAAAGTTTCCCTCTGTTTTTAGCATATAAAATATGAATATAAATTCCATTAGTAAGTGTTGATTAACGATTTTTCCAGTCAGCCTGAATCATGCCATAGATGACATGATCTACATAGTGATCATAAAGCCATTCTGCTTGACGCAAATGGCCTTCTTTCGTATACCCGAGACGTTCCGGAATTGCACGGCTTCGTTTATTTGCATAGGCCGCACGGATATCCACGCGATTTAATTCCAATTCATCAAATGCATAATCGGTTAATGCACGAACGGCTCGCGTCATAATTCCTAGCCCTTCATAATCGACTGCAAGCCAGTACCCGATATACCCGATTTTATTTTTCCAATCAAATTGATTAAAACCAATGACACCGGAAAGCTTTTGTTGATAAAAAACACCAGCAGATAAACCGCTCCGCTCAGCATAGCTATGGAATGATTGCTTAATAAACTCAAGTGCATCATTGACTGTTCTTATTTCATCGACCCATGGAATCCAGTTTTGCAAATGCTCGCGGGATCGCTCGGTCATTTCATACAACGGTTTTGCATCTCTCACTGACAGCATACGCATCGATATTTCCTCATCAATATCAACAATAAACAACGTCATCACCTTTTATTTCTGTGTAATTTTTTCTCAGAGAAACTTAATTTCCAGCTTACGATCAGGATAATCATCAATATACCCATATAAATGTAAATGCCAAAAGGAAGAAGTGTAAATAAATAATGGGCTCCGGCAAAGAATCCGGCAATAAACATCAGCAGAAAAATACTTATCGTATTGCCGCCTTGTTGGGCAGTTTCAAACGGTTTCGTAAAAGGATAACCCTTGTTGCCAACGAGCTTGTAGGATATTAAGGTATGTAAAATAGCCGTCAGCAATACAACAAATAAATCGGGCAAAATGCGCAACGAGAAAATGAATACAAACACAGCGCCGATTAAAATGAAAACAGGTAAATACAGTCGGATAATAAACGCCTTTAATGTCGCACTGTACGCAAGCAAATGGTTTTTAATCGGTGTTACCTTAAAAATCCAGGCGCCTTTGTACTTTCCGGAAAATTGCAGCATGTAAACGACTGTCCCGATAATAATATTAGAAAAGTAAATATTGAGAAACATGTTTCCTGATGCAATGTCTTCAAGTGAACGCATATTTAATTCACTAAATATGAAAATAAACGGAAATACGAGCGCCATCCCGAGTGATGGATACACTTTTAACTTAAATTCCCGTTCCTCGCTCATCATCACGTTTGCAAAACCGAAAAATTGTCTTTCTTCTTTTTTGCGGCAAAGTAATTTTGCCCATATTGCCATCCATACGCGCTTTTTCTGGCCTGTCTTTTTTGTTTCTTCCATTAACTTTTGTAAATTCCGCTCAAAAGCCGGCATTGATCGAAAATAGATGCCGAAAGCCAAAACGGGTACAATCAATGCGAGCACAGTCAACCAAATAATCGAATTAGCATGATTGGTCGTCAATAATAATTCGAATGGGGCAGCAAACCAGATCGGCGGTATAAGCAGATGCCACCATTGAAATACATAGGAAATGGTGAAGTCGACCAAATTGAATGACCGAATAACAATTTGGTAACCAATGATAATACTGACCGATAAAATAATTTGCACATAATTTATGAAATCCTTTAAATGCTCTCCGCTAAAAAAGCGTAAAATGGTTATATAGGACAATGCTGTTAACGTAATAATAAACATAACGAGAAATACGATCATGAAACAAAACAACAGAAAAAACCCGACGCCGTGTTTAACAAGTGCTACAATAGCTGGAAGTGCGATAAAAGCTCCGGTTAGCATAATCATATATATGCTGACGTGCACAAGCTTAGCAGCATTTACCGTGCGTGTCGAAACCGGTTTTGTGTTCAAAAATGTCTGGTCTCTTACATCAAGCAGCACAGTGGAAAAGTCGGAAATCATTGAAGTCATTAAAATAAACATCGCTATGCCAAAAATCAAGCTCATTTGAAGCATGTAATGATCGAGAAATAATAGAGGGATAAGAATCAAGCTATATAGGACGTAAATTCCGAGCGACTTGATAAACTGATTGCCTTTACGTTTCTTCGTTTGATTGGCGAAGATGGTCGGTACACGTCTTTGATCCATCGTCAGCTTCATAAGCACAATCTTTTTCATCATCGCATAATCAATGCGAAAGGCTTTAAATACCGGTTTTAAAAAATCAAGCCATTGGAGACTGCGAACACGTTGTAACATTATGCTTCCTCCGAAATGATTTGAACGAGCGTTTTTGCTGTTTCCTGGTGGCTATCAAAACCGGTTAATTGGTTAAATATTTGCTCCAGCGAACCTTCCTTGCTCTGTTTTCTTAATTCTTCAAATGATCCATCGGCGATAATTCGTCCATCTGCAAGCAGGACGATTCGGTTGCTGATCTTTTCAACGACCTCCATAATATGTGACGAATAGAAAATAGTTTTCCCCTTTGCGGCAAGCGCCTCCAGCATTTCCTTAATAATGATGACACTATTGGCATCAAGTCCACTTAATGGTTCATCCAAAAACAGCAATTCAGGGTCATGTAACAAGCTGGAAATGAGTAATACTTTTTGCCGCATCCCTTTGGAAAAGGATGAAATCTTACTGTGCAATACATCTTCTAATCCAAATTCACGCATGAGTCGTTCGGCTTTTGACGCAGCTTTTGTACTTTCCATTCCGTACAATTCGCCGCTGAATGTTAAATATTCATTGGCGGTCAGGTTATCATATAGCTCCGCATTTTCCGGTACATAGCCGATTTTATGTTTATAGGAGTCGTTTCCAGATGAAATATCTTCTCCAAAAACGTTCACCGTTCCCTGGTATTCATTAATTAATCCTAGGATTATTTTTAATGTTGTGCTCTTTCCCGCTCCATTTGGGCCGATGTAACCAATAATTTCTCCGCGATTTACTGTTAAATCAATCCCTTTTAAAACAAGCCCGCTCCCAAAGCTTATCGTGACATCGTCTAAAGATAATATTGCATCGTTATCACTCAATTTGAACCCACCTTTATTTCATGCTTGTACTTATTATAAAATGTGTTTCGTCCACATGTTGAAAAATAATATACATATCAAACAATGCACATAAAGTAAGTATTACGTTTGCATCCAGTTTATCATATTGGATCAGGTGTGTGGTTACAATTTTGAACTTGTTGTAGGGGTGAGGATGTTTTTATTTGTGGGGTAGCGGGAAAACATGGGTACCTCTTTGACGGTGCTCCTTTTGTTATTACATTCGAGTGTAGTGCCTGTATGGGGGCAAAAATGAAAAAAGATGCCACTTGTTCGTTTAAATTTTCGATTGTAGTTATATAGAAACAGAAATTATTTATTTTCCCCATCTCAAAGTTGAAAGGTATGTATTCCGAAATGATATAACGTATAGTGGTAAAATAGGAATAATTTAACGGTAACTTTTAACGAAACAAATAAATCTCCTCTGACTTTGATTTTAACGGGAAGGAAGCTGATACATATGAAAAGCGTATTTTCGAATATGATACAATTTGTATCCGGTAAAAAAACTCGCTGGGTGACGATCGTTATTTGGATGTTGCTTGTAGCGGTGTTTTCAATGATATGGCCGCAAGTGAATAGTCAGGAAACAAACTCGAATCAACTGCTCCCGGAAGATGCGATGTCCGTTGAGGCATCAAACCTTTCGGAGGAGCATTTTTCAAGTGACGGTACTCCTCTATTATTGGCATGGTACCGCGGAGGCGGCTTGAAAGATTCTGATTTTGAAAATATCCAGGCCCTTTATGCAGATCTGGCAGAAGATCCGCTTCAAAAGCAACAATTTATCCCCCCGCTCGATCAAGCACCACCAGAGGCGCTGAAAGGATCCGTTTCAGAGGATGGAAAGGCATTAACGACACCGGTGTTATTTGAAAAGGGTGCCTCCGCAGACGAACTGGAAGCGTCATTGGCTAAATTACAGAAAAAGGTGGGTAAGCAGGCAGGGGAGCAAGTCGTTGGATCCGATCTCTCCGATGATGGCTTACATCTTAGATTGACCGGTCCGATCGGGATTCAAACAGACGCAGCATCTTTATTCAGCAGGGCAGATGTCACGTTGTTGATCGCAACGGTAGTCATCGTTCTCGTGTTGCTCGTTTCGCTTTATCGCTCACCGATTTTGGCGCTTGTTCCTTTGGTGGCAGTTGGGTTTGCTTATGGTCTTGTTAATCCGTTACTTGGGGTAATGGCTCAAAAAGGATGGATTGAAGTCGATGCACAAGCCATTTCAATCATGACGGTTCTTTTATTTGGTGCGGGGACCGACTATTGTCTGTTTATGATCTCAAGATACCGTGATGAACTGCGTGAAGAAAAAGATAAGCATATAGCCTTGCAGAACGCGATAAGGGGAACTGGCGGGGCTATTATGATTAGTGCATTAACGACCGTTACAGCCTTATTAACGTTAGCGCTTGCTTATTACGCTTCATATGACCGGTTTGCCGTTCCGTTCAGTTTGTCTATTTTTATTATGGGAATTGCCGCCTTAACATTGCTGCCAGCGTTTTTGTCCCTTTTAGGCCGATTTGCATTTATTCCTTTTATTCCACGAACCGAAGAGATGATTCAAAAGGCAGAAGAGAAAAAGGGGAAAAAGCTGCGTCGTCCAAAATCATCTGGCCCAATCGGCAGAGCCTTTGGACAATGGACAACGGAAAAACCGTGGCTCATTATAATAATTTGTGTTGTTGCTCTTGGCGGACTCGCGGCGTTTACAACAAAGGCTGAATATACATATGGGCTACTCGATTCGTTTCCTGAAGATATGCCTTCACGTGAAGGGTTCTCTATTATAGCAGAACACTTTCCGCCGGGTAATATCGCACCAGTGCAAGTAATCGCTCATACAGATGAAGAATTGACGACACTGAAAGGTGAATTGGCAGAACTGAAAATTGTAGAATCTGTTAGCGATCCAGTGAAAGGGTCAGACGATGATACCTATCAACAATTGAATGTAACGCTATCCATCGATCCTTATTCAGACGAAGCAATTAATGGGGTACCGGATATAAAGGCTGTTGCAGAACAACAGTTGGAGCAGGCCGGTACGGAAAACGCGGAAGAGAATATCTGGATTGGTGGAGAGACAGCAACTTTATATGATACAGAACAAATTGCAAAGCGTGATCAATCCGTTATCATTCCTGCCGTACTAATTATTATTGCATTGTTGCTATTTATTTACTTGCGCTCGTTTGTCGCCATGATTTACTTACTGGCAACCGTCGTATTATCCTATTTTGCTGCATTAGGACTGGGCTGGGCAATCATTCATTATGTTTTGGGAGCATCTGCCATGCAAGGGCTGATCCCAGTTTACGCCTTTGTATTCCTTGTTGCACTTGGGGAAGACTATAATATTTTTATGGCATCGAATATTTGGCGAAAGCGAGAAAAGTTTCCGTTAAAACGGGCGGTTAGGGAAGGTGTTAGCGAAACGAGCGGTGTCATCGGTTCTGCTGGTTTAATTTTAGCGGGGACATTTTCCGTACTTGCCGTTATGCCACTACAAGTACTCGTTCATTTTGGCCTTGTTACGGCAATTGGTATTTTGTTGGATACGTTTGTGGTTCGTCCATTACTCGTACCAGCAATTACGACAGTGCTTGGTCGTTTTGCTTTCTGGCCGGGTAAATTGTGGAAGAAGGAAGATTGATTCGGTTTGGAAAGTAGGAAGGCGATTTATATCGCCTTCCTTGTAATGCGTCCAGCAACATAAAGCAGAAGTCCAAAGAGCAACATGACATAAGACGAGATGTTTAAAACGGGCCCGAAATCGGGTGTAAAGTAGATAATGAAAACAAATATTCCAAGCGAAACCATGCTATATAGCCAGAGAATAAAAAACTCGAGTATTTTGTTAATCTTTTTAAAACAAGCCCAGCGGAGATAGTAGATAATCGCATATAAAAAGATAAAAGCGATTGGAATTGACAACAGCATCATGACGGATGAAGAACCGACGTAAACGGTCTTTGTTAAATCTCCTTTTCCGAAAATGTAGTAAATCACGATATCAAAAACGCCTCTGAAAAATATACTAGCTGCAAGAAAATAGAGGATTCCCATAACGAAAAGTCCTGTTCTTTCCTTCGTCACCATTTTGGGTAGCTCTCCAATAATTTCATTGGCGTATTGCTTCGGATCGTTGCCGAACACTTCTTCTGCCGTTTTCCCTTCTGCCTGCGCCTCCAACAGATGATCGATCATTTCAGATAATATTTCTTCCATGGACTGCTCGGATTTGCTGAATGATAACCGAATATAGACTAGCATCTCTTCATAATAGTCGCGGTTTTCTTTGCTTAAGTGTTTACGCTTTTCGTTATTTTCTTGAATGAGATATTTTTTATCCATCGTTATTCTCCTTTGCCAGCAATCGGTTGACCGGGGTTTTAATCCCTTCCCAGTTTACTCTGAATTGTTCGAGTGCCACTGCACCTTCTGCGGTCAAAAAGTAATATTTACGATTCGGACCAGTAGGCGATTTTTGCATTTTTCCTTGGATTAATTTCTCTTTCTGTAGTCGGAGCAATACGGGATATATCGAACCTTCACTGACAGTTAGCCCGTAACTTTTAAGCTTCAAAGCTAATTCATACCCGTAAACAGTCTCCCTTTCTATAATGGCCAACATGCATCCATCTAAGATTCCTTTTAACAATTGACTTTGAATGGACAAGTGCAACACCTACCTTGTAATGCCATATAGTGAATCAAATAAAAAGGTGAATCGAAAAAAGTGTAAAAAAAGCGTCTATATCTCTACTCAAGGATAAATACAAGCTTATTCACTAGGTCGATGCATCAATCTCCGACACGATAAAGATTTCAAAAAAGTTTATAAAGCAGTAGTATCTTGCATCACAATATAGTGTAACAAAAGGAGCGATTTACGACAACCGGTACCGCTAAAAGTATAGGCGAATACCTATTTTAATTTTGAACCTAGGGTAAATGTCCCTTATTTAGTGGGGAAGCATAAAATAAATTAAATCGTTAATGAAGGGATGTAACAAGTATGGGTTTATTTATAAATGCTGACATGCATCCAGATGTTTTTATGACTAGGGCAACGATTCAAGAGCCAAATCAAGCATATTATCAATATGATGTTTCTTCCGAACGGATGAAGGAGCAAAAGCGCATCAATGAAAATATAATTACCACTATTCAGGATATGAAATCTTTTTATAAGCACCAGGAATTTTTCCGACAACAGAAATGGAAGCGATATGATTTGGAACTGGAGTCACTTCAGGAAAGTCAACTACAAAATGATTCGTTTAAACAAAATGCACGGGAGCGGTTTGCCATGTTGGAAGAGGATCAAAAGAAATTAGAGCATCTGTTGCAGAATGAACGAACGTTAAATAAAGAAGTTGCTGCACAAATTCGAGAGATCCATCAATCCAATCAAGATATGTTAACCATGTTAACAGAACAGGAGAACATGAATAATCAATTGACAGAACAATTAACAAAACAAGCGGACACGCAAGATGCCGTAGCGACAAGATTAGATAAACAGGAAGCATTACTGGAAAAGGCGTTAAGACAGATTGATCAATTTCGTTCTGTTATTTATGAGCGAAGTAATTACCTTGCTGAAAAGGTAGAGAAAAATTATGAAATGACCTCTTCCTATGTTTACCATTTAATGACTGGATCAGAGAAACCTTTTACCTTTTTTATGAAATCGAATAAAAGAGAAGAAAACAAAAAAGAGTGATTGTGGAGGAAAGACTTGGTTTGAAGCAACGCATAGTTAATTGGGAAACTAGATGATTCCTCAAGTATTCCAATCAACTATGCGTTTAAAATAGATTCAAATGATAAGAAGTGTCTGTTTAATAATATGGTGAAATCATTAAATAGACAAGTACACCGGTTAAGCTTACATAAAGCCAGATCGGCATTGTCCAACGAGCAATTTTTCGGTGTTTTTCGACTTGACGAGTAAGCCCCCAAGTAAGTGCAAACAACGCTAAAGCAACAACGATCGGCGCTAGGGAAATATGGGTAATTAAAACGAAGTAATATACCGATTTAATGATCCCTTCTCCGCCAAAGCTAGTGCTAGGGGCAAGTGCATGATACGTCAAATATGTAACAAGAAACAATGCAGTAGTTGAAAACGCAGCAAAAATAAAGTTGCGGTGCATTGTTATGTTTTTGCGCAAAATGAAAAAAAGTGCAGCCAATAAAAAGATAAACGTAAATGAATTAAATATAGCATTTAATCTTGGTAAAATAGTGATATCAAATGGAATGTCCCGATCTTGCTTCGGTATTAAAAATAAAAGTGCAATAGCAAGATTGATAACAATGGTTAGCGTAATAATAATTGGTGTATAATTTTTATCTTTTATAGATTGTTTCTCAGCCATCTTTTTCCCTGCCTTAATGTATTGAAATGTTTTAATATCCAACTGCTATTGTATCATCATTTCTTTGGCCAGACAGGAAAAAGCACTTACGCATTTGGATAAAGGAGAAGACTAGTGAATCTTATACTCTGGAGTGAATCTCAAGATGTTTTGGAATGTTCGATTAAAACCGCCACTTTGCGTGGCTACATCGAACCACCAGCTCCCGGCTGGCGCAGTCGCTACGTTTCTACGACGCACAGGACGTGCTAGTGCAAATCTTTTCGGTGGGACGAGCATTCATGCGCAGTCCCAGGCGTTGCAATAGGATGTTGCGCTTTTAGCCTGCGAGGACGCTTGCGCTTTTCTTAATATAGATATTTACTTCCGCTCAACACTTAGGCGCACTTATACCGTAGCTTTAACTTTCATTTGAAGAGCTGGGTGTATTAGTAACATCACGAGGATAAACAACAGTACCATCTGGTTCAATGATTGGCATTGCCCCCCACTTTCCCTGTTCATGTTCTAAAACTTCAACTTGCCCCTTATTTCCGTCAATGATGTGTTTAACATTCCAACCATTTGCAGCGAGCCAATTACTTACTAATAATCGATGACAGCGAGATGGATGGCGTTCTGAGCAACAATAGGCAGTTCTCTTTTTGCTAGCCATTTGTTTTAGTGCATCAATTCCTTTTTGAAAGTCTAGTGATAATGTATAATCAGCATAATTATGAAATGACTGATTGTTCCAAGCGCCATTCAACTCAGATTGAATCATTTGAGATTGCTTTCTTCTCCCTCCTAGACTAGGGAAATGAATGTATTCAAAACCTGCCTCAGGCAACCATTCCTGCATTCGGTCCTTTGAAAAATGCGGGAATTTCCGACTACCAGGAAATGAACGAACATCAACAACTGCCTGAATATGAGAAACAGCAAGCATGTTAATAAAGTCTTCCTTAGAATGTGTAGAATGACCAATTGTATAGATATTCATTATTCCACCTTCCCCATTAAGATTTAATACTGAGTTTTGTAAAGTACGATGATGGCAGTTTTAGTATGTTTTATAAATGTCCTTTCCTTTAAAGGAAATATTGAAACATTGAGATCCAATGGGGAGTGGGATTGTAGACAGGGTAGATTAGAAAATTGCAAGCGCATTGGGAAGCTCTGACAAGCTTAAACAAAAAATCATAGTGGCGGACTATGACACGAAGCGTTACGAGGTACTGGGCGTTTAATTAGACAAGTATGAATAATTTTTTTATACCTTCTGACCTTTTAAAAAAAGAAAGTGTAACCTCTTTTCTAAAAGTCTGGTACCAATACGTAGAGAAAGGGGGTTACACTTTTTAAATAAAAAGTTAGTGCTCTTGTAATCCGTTAATAGGCACAGTGAATTCATTTTCGGGTTCATCAAGAGGAAATATTCGTGCTGTTTTATTTTGGTCATCAACTTGTTGTATATATACATGCTGCCCGTTATGTGTCACATGCTTCATCTCCGGTGACTGGGCTATTTCACGTGCTTGTTGCGTTGTCATTGATTGTTTTCCGGTTGTAAAAACATCATCTTCTATTAATCCGTTAAGAGGTACAATTTGTTCATGATCCATTTGATTCAACGGAAAAACAGTAGCCGTTTGGTCATGTTCGTTGATTGCTTGAATAAAAACGGGAACTCCATGGTAATTAACATTAATTAATGTAGAGGAATCGATAATGGCCTTCGCACGCTGACTTTCCATTTTTATTGCTCCTTTACGTTTAATTGGTTTTTATTATCTGCATTTGAAGGATAAATTATACGATGAATGGAGCTGGCTAATTGACAGATGACGTGGTGAAAACGTAAGGTAAATGAAAATGGGAAGAAAGATACTTTTTCATAAAACGGACTGGATTGCAAACAGAGTCAATTCCATGGAACCTTTTAACTATAAAAATTAAATTGCACCATTTAAGAACAAATTATAGATGGAGGATTATATGCGTTTAATTGCTAAACAGCCATATATAAAAGTCATAAGAGAAGTCACGAGAATAGAAAAAAAGGAAACCGAAGAAGAACGGATGCTGTATTTGTATGAAAACAAAGTCGTTACCGAATATCGGGAGTTCCCAATTGAAGAAGTTTTAGATATGTCATACCGGAAAATCGGCACCAAAGGCGGCCTTCTGTTAATGCATACGACGAAAGGACTATACTCTTATACAGTCAAAACCGGAACGGAAGATTTTATTAACGCATTTCAAACATATAAAAGCACTTAATGACAATGTAGAGGGGGCGTGCCTCAGCAAGGAAGTAACGCGCTTTAGCGAGGAAGCACCGTGCCTCAAAAAGGAAGGAACGCGCATCAGCAAAAGGAGCCCCTAAATATCAAATAAAAAAATCATTCACAACAAGACATTTAGCTGGTAATGAAAAAAACAGCACCGTATATTGCATGCCTTTACCACCTTACTTCTCACCATTTTACAAAAGCAGAGAAACATCTATTTTTCCTGCCATATGGTAAAATAAAGAGAAATATTAAATTCAATTCAGAGGAGAATCGGGTATGGGGAGTTTTGTACAATCCAATTTTACGGGTCTCCAAGATAAAAAGAACTGCACATTCATCCGTTTTAATATACAAAGACCGAAAAACATCTATAACCACACGAAATCAAAGGAAACGGTCAAGCAATCAGCCAATATATTAATTTCGCCAGTAAACGTTCCGATGCACCCAAAAAAGTATAAAACAGTATGGAAAAACGTGCCCGCATGAAGCGTCTTATTACGTGGGGGCTTCGCTTATCGATTGGTATTTTTGCGGTGCTGCATTTTTTTACATCTATTATTGAAACGGAATTGTTGGAATATATTTTATCGATTAGTGGCTTATTACTTCTTGTTATCGCCGGTTTAAAACATACAGTGCTGAAATTTAAAATCCCTTTTTTCATTTCCCTTAGCGGTGTTTTAATCATTATTTTCGCCAACGGACCTATCATTGAAGGGATTATGCATGGTATTTTAGAGATGCGCAGTATAATTGGCCTCCTTATCATCGTCCCGCTCATCAGCTGGGTGTTGCAGGAAGAACCGTATGTGGAAGATATTATGGCCTTTTTTCATAAATTGCTCAATACGAGTCGTAAATTTTATTTTGGTTTAGTTGCTTTTACGCAAGTTATTGCTTACTTTTTATTATTCGGTTCCATCCCAATGATGTATCAATTTGTAAATATCATTTTAAAGGACAAAAAAGGAGAAGTATGGGAAAATTTTAAAGGGACCGCTATATTAAGAGGTTTTGCATTGTCAAGCATGTGGGTAATTAGTATACCAAGTTTTATTTTCTCAGTAGAGACGTTAGGCGCTTCATTATGGGTTGCGATTTTACAAGGATTCGGTATGGCCATGATCGGAACGGTCGTTGCTGTTATTTTTTCTGCGTTCCAGGAAAAAAGCTACGGTGTTCAGTTAACACCTGCCTTGAATACGGAAATTAATAATGTGTTGGAGCACGCGTCAAATGTAAAAGTGCGTAAACAGAAGGTGATTGAGTTTTTCCTTTTGTTCATTACATTATTCGGTACAATATTTTTGCTGCACGCTTTGTTACATGTCGCTCTAATGCTTATTATCCCATTCGTCGTCATTTTATGGACGTTTAGCTTTTATGTGTATAAAGGAAAAATGAAAAAGTTCTTTCGGATAATGGTCCAATATTTTAATGAGGATATGACGAAGCAGTCGTACCAACTAAGCGTTATGGTTGCTGTCGGCTTATTGATTTATGGCCTGAATCAAACGGATTTTGCGAGCGTTGTCGTGGATGGACTTTATTATACACGAGATCACTTGCCATTTCTAAACTTGCTTTACCTTCTGCCATTTATCGTTATCATTCTTGGATTCTTTAGTTTAGGCCCGTTGACGGTAATGGTTTTGGTCACTGGGATTCTCGAAAGTATGGCGCTTCCGTATCCACCGGAACTGATTGTTCTTGCAATTACGTCTGGGAGTGTTATTACCATTTTACTGTCACCCGTCGTTATGCCTGTTATTGTATTAAGTGGTGCCAATGGTTTAGGCTTGTTTACAAATGGAGTCAAATTTAATATAAAGTATAGCATTGTTTTTTATGTGATTGTTCAAGTTTATATTCAAACAATGATTTATTTCAAATAATTAAAGGAGGTTTATTCATGGATTTAATTATTTTTGCGATATCATTTTTGTTTGGAGCGCTCGTGTTGAAGAAGATATTCCCACCTCGTGGCGTGGAACAATTGACGACTGATGAATTACGTCTTATGTTAAAAGATAAAGAAAATAATGACCATTATTACATCGACGTTCGAACGCCCAGGGAGTATGAACGGCTGCATATATTTGGTTTTAAAAATATTCCTTTATATGATCTTAAAAAGGAAGTTCATACGCTGCCAAAGGATAAGAAGATCGTCGTTGTATGTCAAACAGGTATGCGCGGAAATGAAGCTTGTAAAAGGTTAAAACGTCGTGGATTTACGGATTTGGCGAATGTCAGGGGCGGTGTCAGTACGTGGGAACCGCACGGGTGAAAGTATAACGAAATGAATAAATCCCCACTCTTAAGTTGTCAAAATTTTTAACAGCATGAAAGAAGAAACCTTTCGTAGATATATAACGCACTCATTTGTGGGCGCTGATATAGATATGAAAGGTTTTTCTTTTTTTTAAGATCAGAAAGTATATAATTTTGTGCATAAATGTCTAGCTTAAGCGCCCAGCCCCTCGAGGTCTTAAGCAATAACTCTTCGTGACAAAAACCGTCACTACGAATTCTTGCTTAAGCTTGTCGGGGCTGACCAGGGCGCTTGCGCTTTTCTTAAAGGAAGTGAGTGGGCATGTCCATCGTTCATCTCCATGGTGCACAATGAATTTTGTGCTCGCCCAATCTATCGTATAAATATAGCCAATTGTGTGATTATTCACCATGAATGACGTACAATGTATATAAGGACAAAATGATATACATAAACAGATAAGGCTATTAATTATCGGATGGGAGGCGTTACCATGCAGGTAGCTTCGTTATGGAGATACCCGGTAAAATCGATGATGGGCGAGGAATTAAATGCTTGTTCCATTACAGAAAAAGGAGTACATGGTGATCGGGCATATGGTGTAGTTGACCAGGAAACAGGAAAATTGGCTAATGCAAAAAATCCGAAGAAATGGCCGGATATGTTTTATTATCGAGCGGCTTACACGGAGCCTATTCAGTCAATCGGGTCTATTCCACCGGTTCGGATCACTATGCCGAATGGAGATTTCGTATTAAGTAATGAAAAGGAAATAAACGAACGATTATCTGCAAGTTTTGATCGACAAGTGGCACTTGGATCCCCTACCCTTGAGAAGGTCGAGTTTGAAGGGTACGTGCCGGAAGAAATAAAGGAACTAGAGGATAGAGGAACAATATTTTCTAAAGCCTCTCCGGAGGGAACCTTTTTTGATCTTGCGATGGTTCATATAATAACAACCGCCACGATTGACAGGCTACGAAAGCTGACACCATCAAGTCGGATTGAGCCAAGACGCTTTCGGCCAAATATCATTATCGATGTACCGGATGTGGAAGGTTTTGTAGAAGAGAAATGGGTGGATAAAATCATTTCCATCGGTGATGATGTTCAATTGAAAATTATTCAACCAACAAAGCGCTGTGTTATGACAACACTGCCACAAGGAGATTTGCCAAAGGACTCCAACGTACTGCGAACACTTGCTCAACAAAATAACGGCAATTTCGGGGTGTATGCAGAGGTCGTGAAAACCGGTCGTCTTCAATCTGGGGATTCTGTTGTTGTGCGATAAGCTGGCTGTACATATTTACAAGGCTATTTTTTACCGAGCATAGGCTTTATCCAGCACATTTTTTCACTGCAAATCATTAAAGAATTGTCATTGGTGAGATGGAAAGAGCGGAAAGGGGGCCCGGTGCCGTTGATTACACTAAAAGATATTCAACAAGCAAGAGCAACTATTAAAGCTATTACAAAAGTTACACCAATCTTCACTTCGGAGCAGCTCTCAGCTGTTTGTAAAAACACCTTTTTTTTAAAAGCGGAACATCTCCAGAAAACGGGGTCCTTCAAAATTCGAGGGGCTACGAATAAGGTGACACAGGCTGTAAAGGATGGTGCTACGTTTGTGACGGCAGCTTCATCAGGGAATCACGGTCAAGCCGTAGCTTATATTGCCAACCAATTAGGGATACAAGCAACGATTGTTGTCCCAGAAGATGCTGCTTCCTGCAAGTTAGACGCAATTAAAGCATATAATGGCAAGGTAGAAGCTTGCGGCACAACCTCTGCGGAACGGATTCCAAGAGCAAAAATGCTTGCAAAAGAGATGGATGGCGTATTCATTCCGCCGTATGATGATCCCTTTATTATGGCTGGTCAAGGTACAGTGGGACTGGAGATCCTAGAGCAGCTGGATGAGATCGATGCAATCGTTGTTCCCGTAGGCGGTGGGGGACTTATGTCGGGTATTGTAACTGCCGTAAAAGAAACCAACCCAAGTATCCGTGTAATTGGAGTAGAACCAGATACAGCGAATGATACTTATCTTTCACTGAAAAAAGGACAAATAACGTCTATTCCCCGAACGTCAACGATAGCCGATGGATTAAGAACAAGCCAGCCCGGCGATCTTACTTTTCCTGTACTACAAAAGTATTTGGATGACCTCGTCTTAGTTAGCGAAAATGAAATTCGTCATGCATTTACATTTGTTTTTGAACGAATGAAACAAGTAATTGAACCTTCCAGTGCCACAACAATTGCGGCGGCGATGTATGCCAAACTTGGCATTCAAGGGAAAAACGTCGTAGCGATTCTGTCCGGAGGTAATGTCGATGTGAGACAAATGGCAAGCTTTTTACGATAGGTTGGGTGCGATTCCTTATATCAATTTTGTACCAAAGTAAATTGATCCATGTACACTTGTTAAGTTAATAATTTTCAGCTAAGGAAAGTACCACCTATGTTTAATTCTATAGACATAAAGGAATGACTTTTGTAGAGGATTACAACAGAAAGGTGGTTTTTGAGATGATTGATATTATAAGTGCGGATCATAGTCCAGTTATCGAAATAACGATTAATGGCAAGATTACTAAATCAGATATGGACAAATTTGAAGAGTTACTCAGTAAAAAGGTCACCGAGCAGGAGCGGATCAATTTGTTGCTCATTGCCGAGAATTGGAGCGGTATTACGCCAAAAGGATTTTTAGAGGATATGAAAATGACTAAACATCTGAACAGCATAAAGAAAGCAGCATTGGTTTCAGACAAAACATGGATAAAAGCAGGTGCTAAGCTAGAAAACCTCTTTCCGGGCATTCAAGTAGATTATTTCACACCAGATAATAAATCTGCAGCTATAGACTGGTTAAAAAGTTAAAATCGAAATGGACAAAATAAGTTGAGAGAGGGTAACAGCTTTTGAATTGTTACCCATTTTTTGAAAGATAAGAATGTATAAAATTTGTCGCATATCTGTCTAGCTTCAGCGCCCAGAAACTAGGCGACTTCCCACAGCGCCTTACGATAAAGAAGACTTGCCGATTGGCTTCAGCCAGAGGCTTAGTCGCCCTTATGCCCTTGGGTGAAAGTCATCATCGATTCGGTAAGACAAAGGAGGGCCGACTAAACATGGCCTTTGCGGCCAACGTCGGCATACCCCTTTTGCAGGGGCATGATTTCTTTATCTCAGTTGCTTTGGTCCACTCGCTACGTTTCTAGGCGGGGCGCTTGCGCTTTTCTTATTTGAACTTTGGTTTAGAATTCAAAAAACAAGTCCCTGCCTTGACATGATGCGATCAGAGGGGAGGGACTGACAATTTTATGAATATATTATTCTTTATTTACATCATCATTTCCATTCACATCTTCAGACACAAGTCCTGCCAAAACGTGTACCCGTAAAATAATGCCGACAAGTTTTTCTTCTTCATTTACAACGGCAAGTGGGTAGGTTGATTCAAGTGCTTTAGGGATAAGCTCGCTAACATATTCATCCTTATAAACGGATGAAATATCTTTGCGTAGTACATCTTCTATTGTCTTTTTCTCCTTCAGTCCTTTTACCGCATCGTCAATTGTAATAAGTCCTTTCAAGCGCCGGCTGCGGTCAACGGCAAAAACAGTGGAAAGTCCGTTCGATTTCATTTCTTTAATCGCTACATTTAAGCCGTCTTTCATGGAGACAAGAGCATTTGGTTTAATCATAATATGTTCGGCTTGAAAGATCTTTGATCGATCAATATCTTTAATAAATTCTGATATATATTCATTTTCCGGAGCTTCTATAATTTCTTCTGGTGTTCCAACTTGTATGACCCGGCCGTCCTTCATAACAGCTACGCGGTCTCCTAATTTAAACGCTTCATTCACATCATGGGTGATAAAAATAATCGTTTTTTGTAGCCGGTCTTGTATATCAAGTAGCTCCAGCTGCATTTCTCTTCGAATGAGCGGATCTAGTGCACTAAAGGGTTCATCCATTAGCAGAATATCAGGGTCGTTTGCAAGTGCTCGGGCCAGGCCAACACGTTGCTGCATTCCGCCTGACAATTCTTCTGGATATTTATCTTCATACCCTTTTAATCCTACAATTTCAATGTTTTTAAGTGCGATTTGTTTACGCTCTTCTTTTGAAATGTTGCGGATTTCCAACCCATATTCGACATTACCTAAAATAGTACGGTGGTTAAACAAGCCAAAGTGTTGAAAGACCATCGCAATTCTTTCTTGCCTAATCTTTTTTAATCTTCCTTTATTGTGCATAATAATATTTTCATCGTCTAAGTAGATTGCACCTGAAGTCGGCTTATTCAATAAGTTAAAGCAGCGAATCAACGTTGACTTTCCACTGCCGGATAAACCCATAATGACAAACACTTCGCCTTTATTAATTTCCAATGAAGCGTCATATACACCAACGGTATGTCCGGTTTTGGCTAATATTTCATCTTTGGACATCCCTCTTTCAATCATTGGAACAATCGACTTGGGACGGGATCCGAAAATTTTAGAGACATGTTCCAGTCTGATTTGTTTTGTCACTTGCTCAGCCTCCTGTGCTTCTGGAATTTATCAGCAATTCCATTTGTAATCCGATCAATAATGATAGCCAAAAATACAATACTGATTCCTGCTTCAAAGCCCAGTGCAATATCAATTCGATTTATGGAAACGAGCACTTGCTCTCCTAGTCCTTTGGCACCCACCATTGAAGCGATAACGACCATGGCCAGTGCCATCATCGTCGTTTGGTTCACCCCGGTCATAATCGTCGGAAGTGCTTGCGGAAATTGTACTTTACGCAGTGTTTGCCATTTGGATGATCCGAAAGATAGGGCGGATTCAACGACCTCTTTATCTACGCCTCGAATGGCAAGTTCTGTTAAACGGATCACCGGCGGCAATGCGTATATAAGCGTTGCAAAAATAGCCGATACATTTCCAAGTCCAAAAAAGAAGATGGCTGGGATTAAGTATACAAAGCTTGGCATTGTCTGCATTGCATCAAGTAAAGGGCGGATGACATTGGATGTCCGTTGACTGTAAGCCATCCAAACTCCTACCGGTATTCCGATAAGCAAACATATGAGCACGGCGGCAGTAATAATCGCGATCGTTGTCATCATATCTTCCCATAAGCCAAAGGTTCCAATTAAAAAGATAAAGAAGCCAAAAAGCAAACCGGAGTATATGGAAACGAAATACCAAGCAATAAAAATAATGATAAGAATAAACAGCCACCATGGCATGCCTACGAGAAAGTCATCAATTCCATTAATCGTTCGGGATGAAATAAAGAAAATAAAATCAAAAAATCCTTCAAGCGTACTATCCAAAAAACTGATGAAGCTGTCAACATAATCACCAATGTGTGTTTGTATATCGGGGAATTCATACATAACAAATTCAACTGCAAATCCGCAGTCTGTTCACCTCTCTTTTCTATTAAAATTGGCAATCAAATGGTCGAGTGGAAAAGTATAAAAATAGACAAATAGAATATTTTTGATTCCTGGAACGTTAAGAACGCCACATCCTCTGGTTTGCGTCGACATTAGGATGTCCTCTGCAACGTAGGAACCGAGTATTTCATTTATGCAATTTAAAAAAGCTGCTGCAAAACTATGATACGGCTAGCTATAAAAATAGAGTGATTGAATTGTTTGGTTAAGGAAAGAAAGCAGCTAACCAAATCGGTCAGCTGCCCCTATTAATCAACTATTCTAGAGCACCTTTGACTTTTTCAGCGATTTCTTCTGAAACCCATTCTGTCCATACATCTTCATGTTCTTCCATCCACCATTTTCCGGCTTCTTCCGCCGATACTTCATTCTTTTCCATGTACATTAATGCATCTTCAGTAAGCTCGGTACTCGTTTCGTAGTTCTTTAAAAATTCAACAACATCAGGAGCTTGATCTGGCATATCTTTATGAACGGCAACAGTCACGTCATTTGGCGGAAATGCAGTGCCTCTCGTTTCATCCCAAGTTTCGCGGTCAAACTCCGGCTCTTCCAAAATCGTTAAGTCATATTTTGCAGTAACCCAAGTTGGTGACCAGTAGTACCCTACCCATGCTTCACCTTTTTCATATGCATTCACGAGATCAGCAACTAAAGCGGAGTCGGATCCAGGAATGAAATTTTCCATTGTTTCATCCAGTCCGTATGTTTCAAATTTCATTGTAATGGATTCTTCAACGGTCCATCCGCTCGGTCCATTTAAAATACGACCACGGCCAGGATTCTCAGGGTCCTCAAATACATCGGGATATTCTTTAAGGTCCTCTACCGTACGTAAATCTGGCGCCATTGGCTCTATGCCACGTTCTTCATCCCCTTCAATTACGTAAGTAGGAACATACAATCCTTGTTCATTGTCATCGAAGTTAACAGCTAATTCAACAATTTCTCCAGCATCAATTGCTTCTTCATAAGCCGGTTCGAGGTTATCCGTCCACACTTCCGTATACACGTCTAAATCCCCTTCGCGTAGACCTTGGAAAGTGGCCATTGTAGATCCCGTGGTTGTTTCTGTTTCATAACCAAGTCCCTCTTCAATAATGGTTTGAGCAACAAAATTATGAACTTTGATGCTATCCCAACCTGCATCGGCAAATTTGATTACTTCCTTGTCTTTAGTGTCACCGTCATTATTAGCAGCAGAGGAATTGTCATTCCCACATGCGGTCAATAAAAGCAATAATAATGTAAATAATAAAAGCGAAATACGTTTCATAAAACTACTCCTTTAATCGTTAATTTTATAATGAACTGTTTAGTGGTCCCTGCATAATGAATAGCCTTAATCGTCGGAAAAGTGAATGGAAAAGAGGCAGGAATGGTTAAGCGCAGTGTGTTTTATCTTACCCTATTAGTCGGAAATTTTCAAATGCTCAAAAGAATGATAATTAGGAATTATTTGCAGTTATAAGCAGCTATTACCGTAAAAGTGGTGAAAAACGACATAATAGTATTGATTTCAAAAGATATCAATGCAACACAGAGGGAAGGGTGAAAAATCAATTAGTCATAAACCGAATTTTAATAGATAATGATCTCTGCTAGTACAGTTCTTTCATGGAAATAAACGAATAAGAGTGAGATTACCAAGTATTTTTTAGCCCACTTTTCATGGTGAAAGATAAAGTTTGTATCGATCTTTGCGTTGCTGAAGCTCATTCAGCATTGATTGTTAAACCACTATTTGCTTTTTCTAAGATGAATAGAATTCAATAAATGCAACATAATAAACAATGTGAAAATAAAGTGTCATAAATCAGTTGAAAAAAACAATAAATTTTAAAATCCTATAGACAACTTTTATATAATGATGTAAACTAATAGGTAAACGTTTACGTAAACGTTTACAGGTGGGGAGGAGGAATTACAGCTTGAGTAATGAATCTTATTTAAAAAGTGTAATTGAAAAAGAAGCGCAAGCAGTATTTGAGCTTTCCGAACAGGTCGGGCCTAATTTTGACGCGGCTATTCAACTGATCGAAAACAGCAGTGGAAAGGTTGTTATTACTGGTGTAGGTAAATCAGGACACATTGGTAAAAAGATCGCGGCTACATTTGCAAGCACTGGGACTCCAGCATTTTTCGTTCATTCAACGGAAGGAGTTCACGGAGATTTAGGCATGATTGAAGAATGTGATGTCGTTATCTTAATATCCAACAGTGGTGAAACAGCAGAAGTATTAAGTTTACTTCCGAGTATTAAAACCATTGGAGCTCGCTGTATTTCAATTACAAAAAATGCGGAGTCAACACTTGCTTCATCTTCAGATGTGGCTTTGACGTATTCATATAGTGAAGAAGCAGATCACCTTGGTCTGGCACCGACGACAAGCTCCACATTAACACTCGTTATTGGTGATGCATTAGCGTGCACTCTCTCGAAAAATAAAGACTTTAAAAAAGAGAATTTCCACGTTTTTCATCCCGGAGGAAGTTTAGGTAAACAACTAGAGACAAATGATTGAGGCGATTATATGCTACAAAATGATCGAAATAATAAACCTAATATAATAGTAATTGGTAGTTTTATGATGGATTTAATTGTACGCACCTCGCGCTTTCCAAATGTGGGAGAAACTATTATAGGAAATAACTTTTCTCGGTTCCCGGGTGGTAAAGGAGCAAATCAAGCAGTTGCTGCTTCGCGTCTTGGCGGGCAGGTAACGATGGCAGGAAAATTAGGGGACGATGAATTTGGTAAGGAATTTCAACAAACCCTTACAGAACATGGAGTAAATACAGATTATGTTTTATACGATTCATGCGCGCCTACCGGAATAGGTTCCATTAGTTTAGATGCAGAGGGCGACAATAAAATAATAGTAGTTCCTGGTGCAAATATGCAATATAATGTTGACGACCTGAAACGGCTTGAAACGCTTATTGACGGAATGGACATAATGGTTTTGCAGCTTGAAATGGATTTAAATGTGGTTGAGGCGGCCGTAATGATTGCAAAAGATAAAGACATACCAGTTATTCTAAACCCAGCGCCAGCTACCGAATTAAGTGCTAAACTATTAAGTCATGTAACATTTCTAACTCCGAATGAATCAGAAGCAGAATTATTAACCGGCGTTCCAATACATCATTTAAAGGATGCAGAACGGGCGGGGCAAAAATTGCTCGATTTAGGTGTTAAACACGTCGTTATCACGCTTGGTGAAAATGGCGCTGCACTTATCGACAAGACAGGAATGCATCATGTTCCCGGATTCCCGACCAACGTAGTGGATACGGTAGCAGCAGGCGACTCGTTCAATGGAGCACTTGCTGTAGCTCTGGCAAAAGGAGAATCATTGAAGGATGCAGTTGAGTTTGCTAATTGTGCTGGTGCATTGGCGGTTACGAAAGTAGGAGCAATTCCATCAATACCGGAATTAAAAGATGTTAAAAAGCTCTTGTCAGCCAATGTTTCAACATCATAAGTGAAATAAAGCTTATGCTTTATCAATAAATATATATTTTAGGAAGGGGATAAAAAAATGAAAAAGAAAAATTGGTTTTTGTCTATAGCGGTACTTGGTTTAATTCTTTTCTTAGCAGCATGTGGAGGGGGAAATAATGAAGGGAATGAATCCAGTTCCAATAATTCCAACTCAGAAACAGCATCAGATAATGAAGGCACTGATAAAACATTTGAGTTAAACTTCTCTACTGCAAGTGTACCAAATGATGCACATACAGAAGGTTTGTATACGTTAAAAGAGTCCATTGAAGAAAAGACGGACGGTCAAGTTACAGTGAATGTACATCATTCCGCTTCTCTGTATACTCAGGAAAACGAGGCGCAAGCGTTGATGAGAGGTAATTTGGAAATGGCTTATGTTTCAGCACCGTGGGTAGCGGAAAACATTCCGTCCATGTCCATGTTTACTTCAGGTTATTTATTTAAAGACTATGACCATATGACGGAAGTGTATAATGGGGAAATTGGTGAAGAAGTATTTGAGCAAATTGTTGATGAACTTGGTATTAGACCACTTGGTGCATATTACTTAGGTTCAAGACAATTAAATTATCGCGATATTGGCAAGGAAATTACAAAGCCGGAAGACCTAAAAGGTGTAACACTTCGTATGCCTAACACAGAATCCTGGTTGTTCTTGGGAGAAGCACTTGGGGCGAACCCGACACCGGTTGATTTTTCCGAATTATATATGGCTTTAAGTTCAGGTACAGTTGATGCACAAGATAACCCACTACCGACTGTACAAAATGCAAAGTTTTATGAGGTAGCAGAAAATATTACATTGACGTACCATGTAATTGACACGGTATGGCCAACAATTAATGAAGAAGTATGGCAGGAAATGGGCCCTGAACTACAGGAAAAAATGTATGAAGCGGTTGAAGATGCCAGAGAAACTGTTGATACTATGAATATTGAAGCAGAAGCAGAGCTTGTAGAGTTTTTTGAAAATGAAGGCGTAAATGTCGTGGAAGCAGATATTGACGCATTTATGAGTCATGTACAAGATGAATATATGAATAATGAAGAAATGACGAGCTCTTGGGATATGGATTTATACGAAAAGATTCAGGATATGGCGAAGTAAATTTTGAAACAATATACTTGACCCCACATGCATATTGTAGGGTCAAGTATTTATTATAAAGGTTATCAAGTATAAAATTTGGCGCTTAGCTGTCTAGCTTCGACGTACAGGATGTTCTAGTGCAGGCGACGCCACAGGACGTGGCGTTCTAAGCCTGCCAGCAACCAGCAACTAGCAAACTTCACACTCCTCTACTGTGATAAAGAAGACTTGCCGATTGGCTTTAGACAAAGGCTTAGTCGCCCTTATGCCCTTGGGTGAAAGTCAACATCGTCTCGTACCTAAGGAAGGCCGACTAAGAACGGGCTTTGCGCCCAACGTCGGCATACCCCTTTTGCAGGGGCATGTTTCCTTTATCTCATTTCGGAATGTTCCAGTTTGTACGTTGCTAAACGGGCGCTTGCGCTTTTCTTAAAAGGTAAGAAAGTATAAATTTTTGCGCATAGCTGTCTAGCTTAATCGCCCAGAAACTAGGCGACTTCCCGCAGCGCCTTACGATAAGTCATCATTGATTCGCCATGCTCATCGTGATTCCTTTATCTCAGTTGCTTCGGTCCAGTCGCTACGTTTCTAAGCAGGGCGCTTGCGCTTTTCTTATTGAGGTGTTTCGATGTCAACTTTTAAAAAGGTTATTCTATCATTCAGAAACTTTGTTGAGGTTTATGTGCCGGCAATTGCATTTTTTATTATGTTCATAGCTTTTGTAGTACAGGTGTTCAGCCGCTATGTCTTGAACGCCCCTTTGGCATGGACATATGAAATAACTGCAATTGGGTTTGTTTGGACGATTATTTTAGGTGCGATCTATGCACGGAGAACCGATGACCATGTTTCTTTTACGTTTATATACGATATGGTATCCGAAAAAATTCAGTTAATCTTTCGGGTGATTGGAAATGTAATGGTTATTGTTTTAATTGCAGTAGCTATTTATCCAACTTACGATTTTATTCAGTTTTCTAAAATATCAAAGACAACTACTTTTAGTGTGCCGATGAATGTCGTTTATTTCCCGTTTTTACTCCTGATGATTATGCTTATTTTATATTCAGTGATAGATATAGCAATTGATATAAGCAAGTTTAAGCGTCAAATAAAAGGCAAAAACAATGTAATTGAAGATTCAGAGGGGGGGCGTTAACATGGACTCAGTACTGTTATTAACTATTCTTATTTTTGTCATTTCATTTATTATAAGAGTTCCTGTTGCTATCGGCATGATTCTGACTTCTATATTTTACTTTTTAATGAAAGGTCAGGATATTGGAAGTGTGTCAGACGTCTTATTATCTAATTTGTTTTCGTCTTACACCATTTTAGTTGTTCCCCTTTTTATTTTCACTGCAGAAGTGATGAACTCAGGTTATATAACAGATAAAATTTTTACTTTTGCCAACTCACTAGTAGGAAGATACAAAGGTGGAATGGGTCATGTTAACGTTGTAGCTTCTTCCGTTTTTTCCGGCATGTCGGGATCTGCGGTGGCGGATGCCTCTGGTTTGGGTAAAATGGAAATTGAGGCAATGCGCAAACAGGGTTATGATGATGGCTTTAGTGCAGCAATCACTTCAGCATCTGCAACGATTGGTCCTTTATTCCCTCCGAGTATACCATTGGTTATCTATGCGATGTTATCCGGGGCATCTGTTGGAGCGTTATTTTTAGCAGGGATGTTGCCGGCAATCTTGTTGGCAGCTGCTTTAATGATCTACATCGTTTATATTGCAAGGAAGCGTGACTATCCTAGAGGCCCGAGCTATACGCTTCGTTCCTTTATGAAATATTCTTTTGAAGCAATACCTGCTCTGCTTACACCGGTTATTTTATTAATTGGTATATACACCGGTGTTATGACGCCAACGGAGGCTGGTGCAGTTGCAGCGTTATATGCGCTTATTATATCCATTTTCGTCTATCGGACAATGGGCGTCCAAAAACTCGTGATTGTTTTTAAAAACACGGTGAAAACAACTGGAAATCTTGGTTTGATCGTTGGTGCAGCCTATTGTTTTTCATACATTGTTGCCTACGAACAGATACCTGCTTTAATTTCCGAATTTATGCTTGGATTGACAGATAATCCATATGTCATGCTTTTGGTAATTAATATTTTCTTTTTAATCATGGGAATGCTCGTTGATACGATGGTTATGACACTTGTATTTATCCCAATGGTATTGCCGTTTGTTGAGACTATGGGTATTGATCCGGTACATTTCGGTGTAATGATTGTATTGAATATGATGATCGGTTTATCAACTCCGCCATTTGGCATGTTACTATTTATTACGTCCGGTATTTCAGGTACACCGTTGAACAATATAATTAAAGAAATATGGCCGTTAATATTAGTTATGCTGGCTGTGCTTGGTTTGGTAACCTATATTCCGGAAATCTCACTATTTTTACCAAACTTATTAGACTTTTAACGTAAAAAAAGGAGTGTCAAGTTATGGATAAAACAATCCCTAATGGTGTTTGGCCTACAATGATCACACCATTTAAAGATGATGGAATGATTGATTACAACTCATTGGAGAACTTAATTGAATGGTATATTGACAATGGAGTGCATGGGCTATTTGCTGTATGTCAATCAAGTGAAATTTTCCACATGTCTTTGAAAGAACGAATCGAGTTAGCATCATTTGTTACAGAAAAGGTTGCCGGCAGGATTCCTGTTATTGCATCAGGTAATGTATCTTTTGCATTGGATGACCAAATTGAAGAAGTAAAAGCAATTGCGGATACAGGCGTTGATGCCGTTGTTTTATTGACGAACAAACTTGCTCGAAGTGATGAATCAGATGAGGTATTTAAAGCGAATGTAGAAACATTATTGAGTGAGACAGAAGGAATTACACTAGGTTTCTACGAATGTCCATTGCCGTATAAGCGGTTGTTATCACCGGAGTTACTTCAGTGGTGTGCATCAACCGGCCGCTTTTCTTTTTTAAAGGATACAAGTTGTGACATTAAACAAATTGAAGAAAAGCTCGAAAGGGTTAAAAATAGTTCTTTGAAAATTTTCAACGCAAATGCTCCTACTTTATTAGATTCGCTTAAACTAGGGGCAAATGGATACAGTGGAATTATGTGTAATTTTCACTCGGATCTATATGTGCATTTGTATGAGAATTGGGAAAAGGATCCGGAAGAAGCGATCAACCTGCAAAGTTTTCTAGGGCTTGCTTCAACCATTGAACGACAATTATACCCAATGAACTCCAAGTATTTCCTTAAGCTGGATGGAATCCTTGACGACTATACGTGCAGAAATACAGATAAAAGCCAATTTTATGGAGCATTGCAACTTGAAATTAAGCAAATGCACAAAGTTTCTAAACAATATTCGAACAAGTATAAGAATAACTAATGATTCATTATTTACATTGAAACGTAGACCAATGTGTTGTTTATGGAGTGGAAATTAATGAGGGTAACGATAAAAGATGTAGCTAAGCAAGCCGGTGTATCCATCGCTACAGTGTCACGTGTTATTAATAACAGTGGATATGTAAGTGATCCGGTTAAAGAAAAGGTTCTTCAGAAAATTGATCAACTCAATTACCAAGTGAATGCTGTTGCCAAAAGCCTAAAACAGGAAAAGACGAATATGATTGGCGTTATTATTCCCGACATATCCAATCCATATTTTATGCAGATTTCCAAAGGTGTGGAAGATGAAATAGAGCGATACGGCTACAATTTGATTTTTTCCAGTTCAAATGAAGATGAAACTAAAGAAACGAAACTGCTCGACTTAATGAATGAAAAAAGAGTAGATGCGATCATACTGGCAACAGCCGGTAAAGGAAAAAAGCAAATTGAGAAATTCACAAACTCTGGAACGCCGATCATATTTATCGACCGATACAATGAAGAAATAAAAACCAAAGTTTCAACTATTTCAGAAAATAACCAATTAGGTGCGTATAAACTAACGAAGCACATCATTGATCAAGGGCATAAAACAATTGGCGTCATCAACGGTTCTCTTGATGTTAATACAGGTTATGACCGTTATATGGGTTTTCTCCAAGCAATCGAAGAATCAGGTTTACGCAAAGAGGATCAACTGATCTATAATGGTGATTTTACAGAAAAATGCGGGTACAAAGCGGTGAAACAATTTTTCTCGCAAACAACAAAACAACCGACTGCCATCATAGCGTTTAATAACTTAATGGCCACAGGAGCGATTAAAGAAATGATACAGCAAAATACAACGTTATTGAAAAAGGTGGAATTTGGCTGTTATGGTGAAATGGAATTCATGGTAATGCCAACATTGAATCTTGTTTATATCAAACAAAACCCCTATCGAATGGGGAAAGATACTGGTAAACTATTAATTGACAGACTATATAATAACAATCACAATCCACAGACGATTGTCTATGAACCGGAATTGATTGTGTAAACTTTGATTGAAAAACTTCGCATTTACGTACAACTAGTATGTAATTGGGAAGTTTTTCTATCGTTAATCGCTAAACAGATATGTTTAATCAATTGCTTCAAACAAATTGAATAATAAAAAAGATGATGATGAGGGGACAGACTTTTATTACATAGGAAAAGCAACTCCTGATAGAAAGACTGTTCAACAGGATACTATGATGAATGACAAAGGAAGAGAGCTTCCGGTTGTTCATATGAATTTAGTGATGGAGAATTCTATTGAAAATAAACTATATCACTATCTTAGGAATGAAAATATTAGTTAAATGATGGAATAACATCGTTTATGTATTCAGGCTGGGACATATCGGAGTTGCTAAGTTAAAAATCCGAATAATGAACCAAATTAGCTCCAGAAATATACGTAGACTCCTGCAGGAGGAAACGCATCGGTAAGACACCGGAAGAGCGTTAGCTCTGAGAAGCCTCACCAGTCGCCTGCGGCAAAGAAGACACCGTGAATGCAGCGCATGAACGGATGTCGCGCTTGTGCCCTGCGGGTGAAAGCGAAGTATATTTACGGAGCGAAGGCATACACTAAATTTAATTATTCAGTTTTTTACTTGATAAAATACTTTTGTCCCAGCCCCACATCAACTAAATATTCTCTTCATACTTTATATACTAGTTAGGCTAGTTAGCTTTTCCTTTTTCCCAATCATCCCGTGCTGAAGGACGGTAGTGACAAGTAAGGCTGTTTCATAAGTTGCTATATAATCGACCTGTTCGCTTGAGGTATGTTCGTTTAGGTAACCGGCTGAAAGATTTACGGTAGGGATACCAAAAGAGGTAAAGGTTGCTGCATCACTTAAACCGCCGACGGTCGTCTTCCAATCATTCATTCCTGCAAGCTCTCCTGCCTGTTCAAAAATTTCTCCATATGCTTCATCACAAAAGTTTGTATTAAAGTTGGAAGTAACAATATCCCTAATCCCTCTACGGTCAATTACGATGGCACCATCGACATCTTCCACAAATCTTTTATCGATATTTTTTGAACCTACACATCCTACTTCTTCTTCAACGGTAAAGGCTACTTTTAAAGTACCGTTAAATGGGGCATTTTCGATGAGTGTTATAGTCTCCAAAATAGCAGCAATTCCTGCACGGTCATCTGCGCCTAGAATACCAGTGGAGCTTGTTAATATACTTCCGTGTTCCAATATGTCACGGTTAGGTTCTATTTTACTATAAACATCCATGTGGGCGGATAATAAAATTGTTGGTCCATCCCCATAAAATTTTGCAGCCAATACATTTCCTTTCCGGTCACGCTTAACATAATCCATTCGTTTTCTTAAATAACTGAGAAGGTAATTACGAATCTCTATTTCATTCCCGCTTTCACCAGAGAATTGCAATAACCGCAACAGTCGATGTTTGAAATGCTCGGCCCTTAATTCGGTTATATCTATATTAGTAGTAAAAAGGTTATAAAGGTTTTCGGCAACTTTTAATAAATCCGCAATTTCCTCATAATGAAATGTTATCTTATCACCGGAAAACATGATGCGAATGGCAGACGGTGTTGCCGCTTGTAATATTTCTTTTTGATTCGCTGTAATATAACCTAAAAGGTGTACAACGGCTGGTCGTCTTTTATGCCCATCACAGCAATTAATCGTTAAAATGTTTAATTCATTCATCCAGCGAACGATCCCTCGTACATACGTATCCAGTTGGCTGTATGGAATATCTTCATTTATTGGATTTACTAATGTTTCACGGCCAGGGGCATCAATTTTCCTGGCTGCCAAGTTTAGGGAAGATATCATTTGTTCCTCGGAAATCGTTTCAAAATCCTGTTCAATTACTTCCATTTGTTTTATTGTTTCGTTTAACAGCATTCCGGCATTCGTGTTTTTTTGTAAATCTTCTACCTGTAAACCGTGTCTCGCCAATCGTAATCTTTTGCTCATTTTAAAATCGCTCCTTTGTTTTTGAGTAATTTCATTATTGCAAAGCAGCTGTGATGCACGATCACAGCTGATAGTAAAAATTGAGGGATCAAGGAAGGAAAAAAGCTTGTTGAAAGCGAATGGTTATAAAATTTGTGAAAGACGGTGATGGAATGAATGAATTACAAGGACTGACACCAATAGAGAAAGAACGGTTATTAAGAGGTCGGTTACTAGATGCACGAAAAAGCAGGGATAGGGAGGTGCAAAAGGAAGTTGAACGATTGCTCGTTCAACTGTATGTGCGGCAAGGGGAATATTTTAAGATGTCCGACCGGCCAGACCCTCGTATAGCTGAAGAAAACTTTAAAAAGGCGTTGCAACTGCAACGAGACAATCCGATAGCCCACTACCGGCTGGCTCACGTGTTTTATCGAAAGGAAGCCTATGGTCAGGCAGCTTCTCATTTTGAAAAGGCGCTGACGGGTTCGATCACCGAAGCGTTAAATGATACTCAACGGCAACTTACCTATATGCTATTAGTCAACTGTGGCATACTGATGGCAAAAGAAGCATTGAAAGAGTTAGAGGAAGAAGACGCAAATCTTTATGTCGAGCGTGACGTGAATGATTCTCTTATTGATAAGTATAGGCGAGAGTTACTAGTAAATTCGGAAAGAGCATTGGCCAGAAGTTATTATCGTTTAATTACGGAGGAGGGAGAACGAATTATCTCCGACCATTATGCAGATGAAATGGATGGTACTGGCGAGGTATTGTTATATAAAGGTGAGGAAGGGAAATTTCTCGTGTTTTCCAATGAGCGTTATCAGTTATCGCCAACCCAATTTACTGTCATGTACTATTTTATTAAAAGTAAGTCAGGTCTTACGTTGGAAGGAATAAATCAACAATTGGAACATCAGTTGGACGAAGTTAGGGGTGATGCCTTCCGCAGGGCTTTGTCCCAATTTAGAAACTCGATACCTTATTGGCAATCGTTTGTAGAGGAAAGTAGATTGGATCGGGATCAAGCAGGTGATCAGAGGGGAAGAATAATCATAAAAAAGATGCCTCTTATCCGCTACTCCATCCTCGTTCAAGCTAGTGAAATACTGCCGGACGATTAAATTCATGTCCACTTTTTTATCAATACACCAACAGCCACACTAAAAGTAGCATGTCCAACTGTCCAATAAATCCATGCGGCCATATTAGTTGCGGCAGGCGGTTGATCGGATAATGCCGTTAAGAAAAATAAAACAGCCCCTCCGCCCGTGTACGCTAGAAAATAAAGGAAGGTTTTGCGCTCGAGATGAAATAATCTTAATATATAATACAGCGCAACAACGCTGAACACACAGGTGGAATAATGAAAGATCGTGCCCCATAAATAGTCTGGCTCCCAATGGTTAATGACTGGAATGTAATCGAAATTGAAGAGAAGATCATAAGCGTGGGTATTATTCAACAACTTAATTCCTTTTAGAAAAAGAGCGAGTATTATTCCGGATATGAAACCAATAACTATTAGTTTAATTAATTGCTTCATTTCTTTGCACTCCCAATATCATTCACTTAGTTTTCTTATGGCTATTCCCTTATTTTTTATTCATAATCAACGGAATAACAAAAAATAAACAAGCAATAGGATTGACTGTTTTAGGAAATGTGGTATATTACATATCAATTGGGACGTTAGGAACAGCAGGCATGGTGTTAATCGTCATTATGTTAGTAATGAAATGAAATAATTCAAACCATTACTAGCGTTTGTTCAAAAAAGCACTAGTACTTATTAGATGAGGTGACATGGAATGAGTAAAGCTAAAGGTCAACAGATGAAGTGGGTTAAAAATGCATTTTATTCTTCTGCATACAATGAGGAAGCGTTAGCTGATTTTTCCAGCGATGTTATTAGTAACGTATTACAGTTTCAGCAAACACATCCGCTATATACACATACACCATATGTTTCATTACAAAATCTGGCGGACTATTTACGTGTAGGAGAAATTAAAGTGAAAGACGAGTCGAAGCGATTTCGTCTTAATGCCTTTAAAGTTATGGGTGGAATATATGCAGTAGGAAAATATCTTGCTGAACAGCTTGGGAGAGATATCGGAGATCTTTCGTTTGCTGACTTACAAGCGGATGAAGTGAAAGAAAAACTTGGCGAAATTACGTTTATTTCTGCAACCGATGGAAATCATGGGCGGGGTATTGCCTGGGCCGCAAGAGAACTTGGACAAAGGTCCGTTATTTATATGCCAAAAGGATCAACCGAATCTAGGCTGGAAGCAATCCGTAATGAAGGTGCCTTTGCGGAAATAACAGATATGAACTATGATGACACCGTTCGTATGAGTGCAAACATGGCAGATGAAAAAGGCTGGGTGCTTGTCCAGGATACTGCTTGGGAAGGATATGAAGAAATTCCTTTGTGGATTATGCAAGGGTATGCCGGCATTGCGAAAGAAATGATTGATGAGACGGAAAATAACGGCGAACAGCCGCCAACTCATGTCATTTTACAAGCAGGGGTCGGTTCATTTGCTGCGGGAATTGCGGCGTATTACACAGAATACTACCGTGAAAATCCTCCAAAAATAATTGTTGTGGAACCGGATCTTGCTGATTGTTATTACCGCTCCTTTTCCAATGACACAGGGGAAATGGAAGTGGTAAGCGGGCATTTGAATTCCATTATGGCCGGGTTGTGCTGCGGTGAACCGAATACACGTGCATTCCCATTGCTCAAACAATATGCCATAGCTTCCTTTTCCTGTAATGACCGGATTGCGGCGCTTGGCATGCGCGTGCTAGGCAATCCGCTTGGGGACGATGCGAAGATTATTTCGGGAGAATCTGGAGCTGTTCCATTGGGACTGTTGTTTGCTCTACGTTCATACGAAAATGAGCACATTTGTGAAAAATTGGGCCTGGATGAAAACTCCCGCGTGACCATGATCAACACAGAAGGAGATACGGACGTTCAACAATATTTGGACATCGTTTGGAAAGGTCACTATGACAATGAGTAAAACGTTAATATAAAAATAATGAACGAAGGGAGAGGCTTACTATGGTTGACAGCAAAACAGCAGCAGTAATGGCGGAGATGGAAGCGGATGTTATTGCATTTACACAGGAGCTCGTTCAAATTCAGAGTTATTCCAACAAAGAAGCTGAAATTGCAGCATGTATTGAAAATAAAATGAAAGCACTTGATTATGATGAAGTGTTCATTGACTCGCTCGGAAACGTCGTCGGCAGAATTGGAAACGGCGAGAAAGCGATTATGCTTGATTCGCACATGGATACGGTAGAAGTGAATAATGAACAAGACTGGATCGTGCCGCCCTTTAGCGGGGAAATTGTTGACGGCAAATTGTACGGCCGCGGGGCAGTGGATATGAAGTCTGCGATCGCTTCATCCATCTACGCGGCTGCTGCTGCAAAAAAACTCGGATATGATAAAGGGAAAACAATTTATGTTTCCTGCACAGTTGATGAGGAATTTTGTGACGGAGAAAATTTGAAACATTTATTCAGTGAACGACAATTAAAGCCAGATTTTATGGTTACGTGCGAACCGTCAAATAATAAAATTACACTTGGCCATAAAGGAAAAGCACAAATGATCATTAAAACCAAAGGCGTCTCTGCCCATGGGGCCGCTCCTGAAAAAGGGAAAAATGCCATTTATGAAATGGCGGAAATTATCCAGCGGGTAGAAAAGCAAAATGAGCACTTAATGAGTGATGAAGGATCCAAAGGAACGCTAGTCATGTCCAGAATATCAAGTGTTAGTGCATCTTTAAATGCTGTACCATCAGAATGTGAAGTATATTTGGATCGCAGAATCGTTCTCGGAGAAACGGAAGAAATGATAAAAAATGAAATGGATCAAATAATTGAAGGTAAAAATGCAACATGGGAAGTCGGTACATTGCACAGGAGAAGCTGGACAGGAAAAGACATTGTCTATCATCCATTTCATACTGCATGGAAGATTGAAGAGGACCATGAATTGACCGTTGCCTGTAATAAAGCTTATACAGATGTATTTGGCGTAGAACCGGACAGTTATGAATTTTGGGATTTTAGTACGAATGCTGTGACACCAGTAAGCATGGGAATTCCGACGATTGGTTTTGGACCAGGTGATTACACATTAGCCCATATGGATAATGAAAATTGCGAAGTAAGTAAAATTATTGAAGCATATCAATTTTACACATCTCTCATTAATAATATATAGAAAAACTTGGATTAATACTCCTCCAGTAATGGCAGTGATGCATGGTTTTTCTCTTTTTATCGAACAAAGCGAGGTTTAAATTAATATGAGTAAAAGTGATGTTAAGATAAAGCGGACTTTCATGCGCGATGAAGCGTATGATATCCTGCAAGAATGGATTATGATAGGAAGGCTCGACCCGGGCACAAAACTAAGAGATCAAGAGCTGTCAGATCTTTTGGGAATCAGTCGTACGCCGATTCGAGAAGCACTACTTCGTTTAGAAGATGATGGGTTAGTAGTGACGAAAGCGAATCGTTGGACACTAGTGGCGCCGATTGATGTACAAGAAGCGGAAAATATTTATTCAATTGTAGAAGCGCTTGAAGTACTTGCAGTGGAACAAGGGCTGGCTAATTTTACAAAAGAAGATATAAAATCATTAGAAAAGATAAATGACACCCTAAAAAAACATTGGGAGCAAGAGGAAAAAGTTGCTGCCTTTCAAGCTGATACAGCCTTCCATGAAAAAATAATTCAACCATCAAACAATTCGGAAATAAAGCGATTGCTGAAGAATTTAAAAGTAAAAATTCAACGAGTAGAAATCCATTATTTCAGTAAACAAGAGCAAAGCCATGAATCATACGTTGAACATGAGAAGATCATTGCAGCGCTGAAAAAGGGTGTGCTTGATCAAGTAATAAGTGCTATCCGGGAAAATTGGCATAACAGCTTGCTCCGTATTCAGAAAATCCATAACAAATTAGAAAGCGAAGACATTTAATGATGCTGGTAACGATTAGCAGATGTATCGCTGGAACAGCAAAAAGAAAGCATGCTTACTATTAAAAACTGAATGAAGATAAAGCAATACCTCAGCTCCTTCCTCACTTCAAATTAGCACTCTCTTATATCGAGTGCTAATTATTTTATTTTTTTACCATAATCTTTTATAATAGGCTTGTTGAAGTTGCTATTAATTGTATAAAAAATGATAGATGAAGGGGCGATATTCATGGAAAAGAAAAAGTTTCAGGCAGAATCCAAACGCTTGCTGGAAATGATGATTAACTCGATTTATTCACAGAAAGAAGTGTTTTTACGTGAGTTGATTTCGAATTCCAGTGATGCAATTGACAAGATTTACTATAAAGCATTGACGGATGACGCTTTAACTTTCAACCAAGCCGACTATTACATAAGAATAGAGGCCGATAAGGAAAAACGGTTATTGACGATTTCCGACACTGGAATCGGAATGACAAAAGAGGAGCTGGAAGACAATCTAGGGACGATTGCCGAAAGTGGCTCCCTTGCATTTAAGAAGGAAAACGAAATTGAGGACGGCTATGATATTATCGGACAGTTTGGTGTCGGATTTTACGCCGCGTTTATGGTCGCCGATGTGGTGACAGTGACAAGTCGTGCGCTTGGAAGTGAAGAAGCATATACGTGGGAGTCGGAAGGCACAGAAGGATATACGATTCGACCAAGTGACAAAAAAGAAGTTGGAACAGATATTGTATTAAAGATAAAAGAAGATACCGAAGACGAAAAATACGAAGACTTTTTAGAAGAACATCGATTGCAGGAGATTGTTAAAAAGTATTCCGATTTCATCCGCTATCCAATCAAAATGAATGTAACTAAAAGCAAGCCGAAAGAGGATAACGAAGAAGAATATGTCGATTATGTAGAAGAAGAAACGATTAACAGCATGATTCCAATTTGGCGCAAAAATAAAAGCGAATTGACGGATGAAGATTATGAAAAGTTTTATCAAGAAAAACATTATGGATTTGATAAGCCGTTAAAACACATTCATACAAGTGTAGATGGTAGTATCCGTTACCATGCAATACTATATATTCCGGAGACAATGCCTTTTGATTACTATTCCAAGGAATATGAAAAAGGACTAGAGCTCTATTCTAGTGGTGTGCTCATTATGAATAAATGCGCAGATTTATTGCCTGATTACTTTAGTTTTGTTAAAGGACTTGTCGATTCAGAGGATTTATCGTTGAATATTTCCAGGGAAATGTTACAGCATGATCGCCAATTAAAGCTGATTGAGAAAAATATTACGAAAAAAGTAAAAACAGAATTAAAAAACATGTTGAAAAATGACCGAGAAACGTACGTTAAATTTTATGATACATTCGGCAGACAGCTGAAATTTGGCGTGTACAGCGATTTTGGTGCAAACAAAAAAACGTTGCAGGATCTACTAATGTTCTATTCGTCAACGGAGAAAAAGCTTGTGACGTTGGATGAATACGTGGAGCGGATGCCGGAGGAGCAAAAATATATTTACTATGCTGCCGGTGATTCTGTAGACCGCCTTGCAAAGATGCCACAGACTGAACTTGTAGCTGATAAAGGGTATGAGATTTTATACTTTACGGATGATGTGGACGAGTTTGCGATTCGCATGCTAAACGACTATAAGGAAAAGGAATTTCGTTCTGTATCCAGTGGTGATTTGGGAATTGAGGATGAGGCCGATAAAGAAACAGAGAAACAAGAAGCTGAAGAAAACAAGGAACTTTTTGATTACATGAAAGACGTTTTAAAAGATAAAGTGAAAGATGTACGTGCGACCAAACGGCTACGATCTCATCCGGTGTGTCTGTCGACGGATGGAGAAGTTTCTATTGAAATGGAAAAAATCCTACAGCAAATGCCGGATAACCCGGATGTCCAAGCAGATAAAGTATTGGAAATTAATGTCGATCATGATGTATTTGAATCGTTGAAGGCGTCATATAGTACGGATAAAGAAAAAGTGAAGCTTTATACGAACTTGTTGTACAATCAAGCATTGTTAATCGAAGGCTTGCCTGTCGGTGACCCGGTTGATTTTACAAATGATATTTGTAAAGTGATGGTGTAAAACCTAAACTTAATTTAATATAGAACGTGCAAAAAAGCGGAACTAGTCATTATTGCTGGTTCCGTTTTTCTGTTTTACAACGAAAACATACCTTTTTTTATGCAGTTAAACTCTACTAAATCAATGCAATTAATCTTTATCAACAACCTCCTTCATTTGACATGTGCCAATTTTTGTAATATATTGTATTCAACAAAGTTGAATGAAAAGAAACATACATGAATATAATGAATCAAGAAATTAATTAAGGATAAAAACGAAACTGGTGCGCAGAAAATAGTATGTTCCCACACCATTTAAGCAACAAAATAATAGTATATATTATGCAAGCGTATACAACTAGCAATATAGTATCTTATTTAAACGTGCACGGACTTTTTTTCAAAGGAGGGAAAAATGATGAGGCATTGGCCTAAGAAAGTTCGGATTAAAGAAGTTGGACCGCGGGACGGCTTACAAAATGAAACAAATTGGGTGCATACAGGCGATAAGGTGGCCTGGATTAATATGTTGTCTGAATCGGGTGTAAAGGAAATCGAGTATTCATCTTTTGTGCATCCGAACTGGGTGCCGGCGTTATCGGATGCAAGAGAAGTTGGAAAAAGAATTAATCGGAATCCAAATGTGCGGTATTCGGCCTTAGTTCCAAATAGAAAGGGCTTGGAACATGCACTGGAAGCAGGAATTGATGGTGCTTCTGTCTTTATGTCAGCGAGTGAGTCACATAATAAAAATAATATTAACAAGTCGATCACTGCTACGTATCCAATACTAAAAGAAGTGATTCATGAAGCAAAAGCTACGGGCAAGCACGTAACTGGGTATGTTTCCACTGTGTTTGATTGTCCGTATGAAGGAAAAATTTCTCCGGAACAAGTGCTATGTGTTTGTGATAAATTGTATGCATTAGGTGTTGATGACCTTTCGCTTGGCGATACGATTGGTACGGCTGTTCCTTCTCAGGTGGAGGAATTACTTGAAACAATGTTAGCTTATTATCCGCAAGAAAAAATTATCATGCATTACCATAATACCCGGGGGATGGCGATTGCGAACATTATGACTTCTATGGAATATGGTGTTACCCGATTTGACAGTTCCGTCGGGGGATTAGGCGGTTGTCCTTATGCTCCTGGTGCAGCGGGGAATGTAGCGACAAATGATGTATTATATTTAATGCATGGCTTAGGAATCAATACAGGAATTGATGAAAATAAATTAAAAAAGGCTGGATTTTTTATTCAAAATAAATTGGGAAAGCAGCTGCCGAGTAATTCACTGGCCTATGCTGCATCACAAGCTTAAAAGTGTACGGCTATCGTAACAGAAATAAAAGTTAGGAAACCATTATTTTTTCTTCATGCAAAAATAAAATGCAGAGGGATGAATAATGGTTTTTCTTTTGCGCTGATTGATAAGAAAATATACCCGAACGGGAAAGCTAAATCACATGCAAGGAGGAACATAGCATGACGAGTCATATTTCGGGGTTTTATAAGCTTCCACCAAAAGAGCGTCTGGAGAAAGTAGCGGATTATGTACATTTAACGGAAGCGGAAAAAAAGCAGTTGATGGGAAGTAATGGATTGACACTGGGTCAGGCGGATCAAATGATTGAAAATGCAGTCGGTTCTTTTTCTCTTCCATTTGGGGTAGCAGTGAATTTTAACGTAAATGGAAAGGATGTATTTATTCCGATGGTAACTGAAGAACCATCTGTCGTAGCTGCGGCAAGTAACGCTGCTAAACAGTCAGAAGGCTTTACAACTTCTTATTCGGGCTCAATGATGAGAGGGCAAATGCAAGTAGTTGAGGTAGCCCAACCCTATCGCGCATTAGCTAAACTGTATGAAAATAAAAATGAAATTTTACACATTTGCAATGAACAAGACCGTACACTTGTTGATTTAGGCGGCGGTGCAAAGGATCTAGAAGCATATGTCGTTGAAGTAAATGAAGAAAAAATGGTTGTCCTTCATTTGTTGATTGACACTAAGGATGCAATGGGTGCAAATGCGGTGAATACGATGGTTGAAGCAACTGCACCATTTATTGAAAAATTGACAGGGGCTGAGGTTGTATTACGGATATTGTCTAATTTAGCCGATGAACGTATTGTAAGAGCAAGCGCCAATTTTACAGATCCATTTCACGGGGATGAAAAGCTGACAAAGAAGTTTATCCAAGCATATGAATTAGCAGTTGTAGATGCTTATCGGGCAGCGACACATAATAAAGGAATAATGAATGGGATAACAGCGGTCGTCTTGGCAACTGGAAATGATACGAGAGCTATTGAGGCAGGTGCCCATGCATATGCGGCTCGTTCGGGCATGTATCGATCCTTAACCCATTGGGAGGCGGATAATAACGGCTCGATAACCGGAACGATTGAAATTCCCATGGCAGTAGGCCTAGTCGGCGGTGCTACCCAGTCAAATCCAATGGCTAAAATTGCACTTAAAATACTAGGAGCGGCATCATCCGGTGAATTGGCAGGAATTATTGCATCAGTAGGATTGGCACAAAATTTTGCCGCCCTGCGTGCCCTTGTACAAGAAGGCATACAGGAAGGACATATGAAACTGCACGCAAAAAATATGGCAGCGATGGCAGGAGCCAGAGAGGACCAAATTGAAAGAGCAGTGAAAATTGCGCTGAAAAAAGGTAAAATACGTTATGATGAGATGATACAAATCGTTCTGTCGTTAAAATAGGTGTTCAGGAAGGCCAGTGAAAACCGCTTTGACCTTCTACGTTGGGTTGCTTTCCCTAAGAAAAAAGAAACTTTGTGCAACTAGAAGTACAATAAATAGATGGATCAATGATAAAATGAATGTACTAATCTATTAAACAATGCGGGAGGTGATGAATTTTGGACAAAAAAGACTATGTAGAAGTGTGGGGCGATCACGTGAAAATTAAAGATTTGATGCTTTCTATGCTGTTATGTATCGTTTTTTCTTTGGGGGGTTATATCATTGCCCCAGGTGAAGCGCCGCAGCCACTTATATTTGGGCTTATTGGCGGTGTTGTCGGATTTATCGTCAGCAGTATTATTATTAAACCAAAGCGGATTATTACACAAAAGGAAGGAGAGGAATAAGCGTTGGATACAGTAATTATTATTCAAATGATTTTAGCAAGTGTCGGAGGAGCTGCATTATACACGATTATCGGAATTGCACCCGGAACGGATGAAACGGCCGTGCTTGCACCGGTTACAATCGCACTTGCCTTACTCGGGTTGTCCCCGTATGTCATTTTAGCATTTTTCATCTCTGCTATTATCGCAAAAAAACTGACGGACTCTATACCGGTAGCGGTAGCAGGAATTCCTGGAGGCGTGATGGCGGCTCCGATGGTCGAGCATGCGATGGTACTTAAAGACCATGGCATGCCGGATGTCAGTATTAAAAAAATGACATCCGGTTCTGTTGTCGGAACTATTGTTGCAATCCCTTCGAGTTTGTTCATTGCCTATCTGATTTTACCGTATGCTGATAAAATTAGCGCATATGCCGGACTCATTTTCTTTCTAGGTGCTGTGTTTTTAGCCCTCATGACGAGAAATAAAATTTTGGCGTTATCGATTATTATTCCTTTTGCGTTACTTATTCAAGGGCTCCGACATTTGTATTGGGGATTGGAAGTGATTCCGGCAGATACAACGGTATTTGTATCGTTTTTCCTCGGGATTACAATTGGGCCAATTGCATTTACGTTGTTTGAGTTGTTGAATAAAGATTTACGAAAAAAACTTCCTCAGCTTGGGGATAATGAAATAAGTTTTAAAACATCAAAGCGGGAAAAGGGTTTTCCGAATCCGTTTAAAATTTTAACGAAAGAGGAATCCGCCAGTTCTGCATTAGGGAGTATTTTAGGTTCGATTACATTTTTCTTGTCGCCGGTCGGCATGACGGTCTTTTTAGGGGAAACGTTAACGCGCCATATTAAAGATCCGGTAAAACGTGCTTCACGGGCAATTTCCACCATGGACGGATTAACGAATGCATCGTATATTTCCGGAACGCTCGTGCCATTAATAGCCATTGGACTTCCGTTATCACCAATGGCTATTGGGCCAGCTGCTGGGTTATTTAATGCGCCACCCGTGTTTACTCCGGAGCATAATATTCATCACTTGTTATCGATTGGTGAAATTATGACCGTAACAGTGATTGGAGCGGTTATTGCTCTTTTGATTACCTTTTTCGTAACGATCAAATATGCAAGTCAAATTTGTATGTTTGTGTTTAAATGGATACCGCACGAAGCACTTATCGGTTTGTTTGCCGGGTTAGTTGTGATGCTTGCATTTATGGATGCCGGCTGGATCAATATTTTTGGAACGATTCTTATTGCGCTCGTTTCCGGTTTACTGCACCGAAATGGTGTGAATTATGGCGTGTTATTTATGGTGTTATATGCTGCTCCGTGGCTACTCGGCGTGTTAAGCTAATTGAATCGTTGAACATATTAGTGAAAAGGGTATGTCCCGGGAGCATATCCTTTTTTGGCAGGTCAAAAAGGATAAAATTTTGTTCATAACTGTCTAGCTTCGACGTATAATTCTTTTCGGTGGACGAGCATTCACGCGCAGTCCCAGGATGTTGCGCTTTTAGCCTATGAGGGTGCTTGCGCTTTACTTATGGCATAAAAATATTGGGCTAATCTATGATATAATCATTTCTATTAGTCCGTGTTTAAAAAGGTAGACTATCGAATCGGGGAAGGGGAGAATTTCCATTAATATCGACCATATTGGCAGAAAAGTAAAACAAGCCAGATTACGCATAAAAAAAACACAACAACAAATCGCAGATGAATGTGGGATCTCCAAAAGCCTGTTATCAAAAATTGAAAATGGCCAAACGGCATCAGCTGTTGCAACGCTGTCAAAAGTTAGTGAGGCACTTGCTGTATCTTTATCGTGGATATTGGATGATCACCCGGAGACAGACCTTGTACTGCTTCCAAAATCGAGCCGAATGCAGCGCATGGGTGATGAAGGCATGGGTTATTCCTATGAACTGTTAGCGAATCCACATTACTCCAATGTTGAACCAACAATCGTTCATGTAACACCGAAAAATGAAAATCTACGTTATGAGCCATATACGCACTCCGAGGAAGAGTTTATTTACATATTAGAAGGATCCATCTATTTATTGTATGATAGAGAGAAGCATTATATGGTAAAAGGAGATACAGCTTATTTTAAAGGAGAAAAGCCGCATTTATTTGTACCGGTTGACAATGAAGGAGCAAAAGTATTAACGATTTTTGTTGATAGCAATATGTAGCTACTCGTTACATATTGATTTTACGTTTATCTATTAAAATTATGGAGCGGTTATAGATGAAGACAATTTATACAAATGGAACGATCTATACATTTGATGCGTTCAAACCAATGGTCGAGGCAGTCGTTATTGAAAATGACCGGTTTATTGATATGGGAACAACGAAAGAAATGCTGCTGCAATGGGGACGAGCAGGAAGTAACGTTGTTGACCTTGAAGGACGAGCTGTGACACCTGGGTTGGTGGACAGTCATATGCATCTATCCAAGGTTGCGACAAATTACCTGAATCTTGACTTAACAGGGGTATCAACCAAGGAAGAAACGTTGGAAATGATCCAAAAATATGCATCTTCTTTAAAAAAAGATGAATGGATTTTGGGTAGAGGTTGGGATGAAAACTTATATACAGATGGCACGATTCCTACCCGCGAAGAGCTTGATCACGTAGCGCCATATCATCCGTTGTTTATCGCTAGGGTTTGCGAACATGCTTTTCTTGTAAACACAAAAGCATTGGAGAGAAGCGGTTGTAATAGTGCCTCGGCACCCCCTGAAGGCGGTAAAATTGTATTGGATGAGAAAACGCAACAACCGACGGGGCTACTGCTGGAAACTGCATCACAGCTCATTACACCTTATATACCGGAACATACATATGATGAATTAAAGCGGGCTTTACGAAAGGCAATACAGTTTTCCATTAGCCAAGGCCTGACTAGTGTACATACGAATGATCCGATGTACCTGGGCGGGTTCGATCAAACATATAAGCTATATGATGAATTATTAAATGAGGAAGCGCTTGGATTGCGTTGTAATCTCTTAATTGATCATGACTTTTTGCCGGAATTAAAAAATAGAGGGATGTATGCGGGCTATGGAAATCATACATTGCAAATTGGTGCGGTAAAAATATTTGCCGATGGAGCACTTGGCAGACGGACAGCTTTCATGTCGGAAGCCTATGCGGATGCGCCGGGGGAATACGGAGCGCCGATGTATGAACAGGAAAAAATTTATGAACTTATTCGAGATGCCAGAGAATTATCAATGCCGATTGCCGCGCACGCGATTGGGGACCAAGCGTTGGAAAATGTATTGAATGTCTTGGACGAGTTTCCGACTACCTCTTATCGCGACCGTCTCATTCACGCGTCTATTCTTCGCGAAGATTTAATGAATAGACTTGCTAATCCAAGCCGAGTTGCGGACATTCAACCTCGTTTTGTTGTCAGTGATTTCCCGTGGATTGTAGAACGGCTCGGAAAAGAACGGGTAAACTGGGCATATCCTTTGCGAACGTTCATGCAATCCGGCGTACTTGCGGCAGGGAGTTCGGATGCGCCGATTGAACCGGTCCATCCTCTGCTTGGAATCCATGCGGCAGTGACAAGAAGAAAACCAAGTGAAAAACATGAAGGTTATATACCGGAACAAAAGTTGACCATGGAAGAAGCATTTCGTTTATTTTCTGTCATGGGCGCTTATCCAACAAATGAAGAGCGTATAAAAGGAACGATAACGAGAGGGAAACTTGCAGACATGACCGTATATTCCATGAATCCGTTTAGTTTAAATGATGTGGACGACTTATTGTATACGAATGTGGATATGACAATCATTGGTGGTAAAATCCGGTAGGTAGGAACACTTTTGCCTTCCGGGTTTTGTCTTTTAGCTTGTTGTTATCTTACAAGGGCGCTTGCGCTTTTCTTACAGGATAAGGAAGTATAAAATTTTGGCGCATAGCTGTCTAGCTCCAGCGCCCAGCCCCTCGAGGTCTTAAGCAATAACTCTTCGTGGCAAAACCGCCACTACGATTTCTTGCTTAAGCTTGTCGGGGCTTAACAGGGCGCTTACGCTTTTCTTACAATGGGGGGGAATATCGATCGTTCAAGCAACTAAAATTGTTATTCAACTATTTTTATTATACGGTATTTATATGATAGGGAACTGGATTCAAGCGATATTCCATCTATTTGTTCCGGGTAGTGTAATTGGAATGATTATCTTGTTTATATTGCTTTTGACTAAAGCGGTGAAAGCGAGCTGGATTGAAGCCGGGACGACATTTATGGTTAACCACCTCGCTTTTTTCTTTATTCCGGTAACTGTTGGGTTAATGAATTACTTTGAGTTGTTTTCCGGCAAAGGTTTTTTGCTTGTTGTTATTGTACTCGTAAGTTCTATATTGGTTATGACGACTTCAGCTGCTACAAGTCAGTGGCTTGCTACGATTCGAAAGGAGCCAAAATGACTCATCTGTTCACGATCATTGTCGTAATTATTAGTACGATTGCTGTTTACATAGTTTCCAGAATTATTTATTTCATTTGTCAATATAAGCTAGACAAATCTGATTCGTTTACGTACCTTGATAATGTTTCCAATGGTGTTTGATAATTTAAAGATTTTCTTGGTATTTGATTTCTCTTGTCTGCGACTGATGTAATG